>CAZKCJ010000041.1:0-13899 GCA_964550885.1 uncultured Rubrivivax sp.
GGCGACCGCCGGGTGCAGGTCAGGCTGCCGCCGCTGGACTTCGGCGGTCGCGAGGTGGTGCTGGTCGACGACGTCGCCAGCACCGCGCGCACGCTGGCCGCGGCCGCGCGCGCGCTGCGGGTGCGCGGCGCGGCGGCGGTCGACGTCGCGGTCAGCCACGCGCTGGTCGCCGGCGACGCCGGCGCGGTGCTCGCCGGCGCCGGCGTGCGCCGGGTGTGGAGCAGCGACACGGTGCCGCACCCGAGCAACGCGGTGTCGGTGGCGGCGCTGGTGGCGGCGGCGCTGCGCGCGCTGTAGTCGGCGCCGGCGGGCGCTGCCGCCGCGCTGCCTGCGCGCTCGCCGCCGCTGGTGCGAGCGTGCGGGTGCGGCCGGCGGACCTGCGCGGCTGCCCAGCCTGCCGCGGCCGCGGTCACGCGCCCGTGGCCGCGGTTCAAGTCGGGGCCCGCGCCTGCCGAAAACGCCGGCAAGCCCTGCCGCTGGCGGCGGGCGCGGACCGACACGGAACACGACGATGACGGGCAAGATCGCGGTAGACGAGCTGCGCGTGGGGATGTACGTCCACCTGGACCTGGGCTGGATGCACCACCCGTTCGCGGTCGGCAGCTTCCGGATCACCGACGAGCAGCAGATCGCCAAGATCCGCGCGCTCGGGCTGCAGCAGCTGCGTTGGAGCCCGCACAAGAGCCAGCTCGACGAGCCGGCGCCGGCCGCCGCGTCGCCGCCGGCGGTCGCGCCGCAGGCCGAACCCGAGACGCCGGCGCAGGCGGCCGAGCGCGAGCGCCGGCAGCACCTGGCCGAGCAGCGCGAGGCGGTCGCGCTGTGCCAGCGCCAGTTCGACGAGGCCAGCGCGGTGTGGGCCGACGCGCAGGCCTGCGCGCTCGAGCAGCCGCAGCGCGCGCGCGTGCAGACCGAGGGCCTGGCGCGCACGCTGCTGGGCAAGATGCTGATCGACGGCGACATGTGCATCCGGCTGCTGAGCTGCAACGCCGGCGACGCGGCCAGCTCGCACGCGCTGAACGTCGCGGTGGTGTCGATGCTGATGGGGCGCGTGTGCGGCCTGGCCGACGACGAGATGCTCGACCTGGGCACCGGCGCGCTGCTGCACGACGTCGGCAAGCTCGGCCTGCCCGAGGCGGTGCGCGACCTGGACGACGCGATGGACCGCGACGACCTGAGCGCCTACCGCAGCCACGTCGCGCAGGGCGTGCTGCAGGGCAAGCGCATGGAGCTCGCCCCCGGCGCGCTGCTGGTGATCGCGCAGCACCACGAGCACGCCGACGGCAGCGGCTACCCGATGCGCGTGAGCGCCGAGCGGATGTCGACCGCGGCGCGCATCGTCGCGCTGGTCAACCGCTACGACAACCTGTGCAACCCGGCGCGGCTGGGCTGCGCGCTGACCCCGCACGAGGCGCTGTCGCGGCTGTTCGCGCAAGCCAAGGCGCAGTTCGACGCCGGGCTGCTGAACACCTTCATCCGGATGATGGGGGTGTACCCGGCGGGCTCGGTGGTGCAGCTGACCGACGACCGCTACGCGCTGGTGATGAGCGTGAACTCGACCCGCCCGCTCAAGCCCAACGTGCTGGTCCACGACCCGGCGACGCCGCGCGACGACGCGCTGTTCCTGAACCTGATGACCACCCCCGACCTCGGCATCCGGCGCAGCCTGAAGCCCGGGCAGCTGCCGCCGGACGCGCGCGCGTACCTGGCGCCGAACGAGCGCGTCGCCTACTTTTTCGACTCGGTGCGCGCGCCGCTGGCGGAAGACGAAGCGCTGCAGCCCGCATGACCCGCGCGCAGCCCGCATCGCCGGCCGCGGCCGGCAGCGACCCGCGCCTGCCGGCCTGGCAGGCGCTGATCGACGGCATGCCGGACGCGACCTGGATCGTCGACGCGCGCACCCGCTGCGTGGTCGCCGACAACGATGCCGCGCGCCGGCTGCTGGCCGCACCCGGCGAGCGGCTGGTCGGGCGCGCGGCGGCCGCGCTGCTGGCCTCGATCGAGGACCTCGCGTTCTGGGACGAGGCCGAGGCCGGCGCGCCCGGCCCGCTGCAGTCGCACACCACGCTGCGCACGCTCGACGGCCGCACGCTGCAGGTCGCGCGCAGCATCCACCCGCTGGCTGCGGGCGCGCACGCCGAGGCGGCGCCGCACTACGCGGTGGTGGTCACCGATCGCAGCGCCGAGCGCCAGCTCGAGGAGCAGCGCGAGCAGGCGGTGGCCGAGCTGAAGGCGACGCTGGAGTCCACCGCCGAGGGCATCCTGGTCACCGACTTCGGCGGCCGCATCCGCGCGTTCAACCGGCGTTTCGCGCAGCTGTGGGACCTGCCCGAAGCGGTGCTGCGCGCGCACGACGACGACGCGGTGTACGCGTGGATGCGCGCGCACGTGACCAACGCGCACGGCCTCGAGCGCCAGTGGCAGGCGCTGCCGCTGGATCCGGTGGCGGCCGACGGCGAGCGCCTGACGCTGCAGTCGGGGCGGGTGCTGGAGGCGATGGTGCGGCCGCTGCGCTGCCGCGCGCGCACGCTCGGCCGGGTCTGGTCGTACCGCGACCTGAGCGAGCAGCTGGCGGCGAGCGATCGGCTGGAGGCGGCGACCCGCACCGACGCGCTGACCGGGCTGCCCAACCGCCGCCACCTGGCCGAGCGCATCGCGCGCGCCGGCCAGCGGGTGCGGCGCGACGGCGGCAGCTTCGCGCTGCTGCTGATCGACCTGGACCACTTCCACCGGATCAACGACAGCCTCGGCCATGCGCTCGGCGACCGGGTGCTGGCCGACGTCGCGCAGCGGCTGGCGCGCTGCACCCGCGCCGACGACCTGCTCGCGCGGGTCGGCGGCGACCAGTTCGCGCTGCTGGTCGACGGTGCCGACGCGCCGGCGGCCGAAGCGGCGGCGCGGCGCGTGCTCGACGCGGTCGCGGTGCCCTGCCAGTACGACGACGCGTCGTTCACGCTGACCTGCAGCATCGGCGGCGCGATCTGCCCGGCCAACGGCCACAGCGTCGATGCACTGCTGCGCCACGCCGAGGGCGCGGCCGCCGCGGTCAAGGACGGCGGGCGCGCCGGCTACCGGCTGCACAGCGTGCGCCGCGACCGCCGCGCCGACATCCAGCTGGACCACGCGCTGCGCCAGGCGCTGACCGCCGGGCGGCTGCGGCTGCACTACCAGCCGCAGGTGTCGATCGCCGACGGCCGCGTGGTCGGCGCCGAGGCGCTGCTGCGCTGGCGCGATCCGGCGCTGGGCGAGGTGCCGCCGGCGCGCTTCGTGCCGGTGGCCGAGAGCACCGGCTTCGTGGTCGCGCTCGGCGACTGGGTGCTCGAGCAGGCGGTGCGCCAGGCGGCGGCCTGGCAGGCGGCCGGCACGCCGCTGCCGGTGGCGGTCAACGTGTCGGCGCTGCAGTTTCGCCAGCCGCGCTTCGTCGCGCGCGTCGCCGAGGTGCTGGCCGCCTGCAGCCTGCCGGCGCCGCTGCTCGAGCTGGAGCTGACCGAGTCGATCCTGGTGCACGACGCCGACGAGGCGCTCGCGCGGCTGCAGGCGCTGGCGCAGCTCGGCGTGCGGCTGTCGATCGACGACTTCGGCACCGGCTACTCGAGCCTGGCCTACCTGAAGCGCTTCCCGATCGACAAGCTGAAGATCGACCGCAGCTTCGTGCAGGGGCTGCCCGACACCGACAGCGACGCGGCGATCGTCACCGCGATCCTGCAGCTGGCCGGCGCGCTCGGGCTGCGGGTGATCGCCGAGGGCGTGGAGACCGCCGCGCAGCACGCATTCCTGCGCCGCCACGGCTGCGACGAGTACCAGGGCTTCCTGTACGCGCCGGCGCTGGACCGCGTCGGCTTCGAGAAGCGGCTGCGCCAGCTGCCGGACGAGTCGTCCGCGGGGCTGATCCGGCTGGCCGCCGGCTGAGAGCCATCGACCGCGCGACGACTGGCGCCATTGCGCTTTTGGGTACAGTGTCGGGCGAGTACCGCACTGCGCGAGCGCGACGATGTCGACCCTGGAGACCCTTGTCGGCCAGCGGCTGGAGCAGCTGGCCGAGCACGATGTCCCGACGGTGGCCGTGGTCCTGCCCGGCGGGCAGCGGCTGGGCGCGCACGATGCGCGCGTGAGCCTGCGGCTGGCGAGCCTGCGCTCGCTCGCGCACCTGGCCACCGGCCAGGTCGGCCGGCTGGCCGAGGACTACGTCGAGGGCCGCGCCGAGATCGAGGGCGCGATGCGCGACGTGATCGCGGTCGCCGCCGCGCTGGTGCACGTGGATCCGACCGCCGCCGGCGCCGGCGGCAGCCTCGGCTGGTGGCACGGGCTGTTCGCGCACGGCAAGTCGCTGCAGCGGCACCGGCCGGCGGCCGATGCGCGGCAGATCGAGTTCCACTACGACGTGAGCGACGACTTCTACGCGCTGTGGCTGGACCCGCGGCGGGTGTACTCGTGCGCGTACTTCCGCAGCCCGCAGACGACGATCGCGCAGGCGCAGGAGGCCAAGCTCGAGCACATCTGCCGCAAGCTGATGCTGCGGCCGGGCGAGCGCTTCCTCGACATCGGCGCCGGCTGGGGCGGCCTGCTGCTGTGGGCGGCCGAGCACCACGGCGTGCGCGCGACCGGAATCACGCTGTCGAAGAACCAGCACGCGCACGTGAACCGGCTGATCGCCGAGCGCGGCCTGGGCGGGCGCGTGCAGATGCGGCTGCAGGACTACCGCGCGCTGCCCGAGGGCGAGGCCTACGACAAGATCGCGTCGGTGGGCATGGTCGAGCACGTCGGCCGCGCGAACCTGCCGCGCTACTTCGAGCAGATCCGCCGGCTGCTGGTGCCCGGCGGCCTGCTGCTGAACCACGGCATCACCGCCGGCGGCACCCGCAACCGCCAGCTCGGCGCCGGCATGGGCGAGTTCATCGAGCGCTACATCTTCCCCGGCGGCGAGCTGCACCACGTGTCGCACATGCTGCAGGTGATGGCCGAGCAGGGGCTGGAGGGGCTGGACACCGAGAACCTGCGGCCGCATTACGCGCGCACGCTGTGGGCCTGGTCCGACGCGCTCGAGGCGCAGCGCGAGCGCGCGCGCGCGCTCGCCGGCGAGCGGGTGGTGCGCGCCTACCGGCTGTACCTGGCCGGCAGCGCGATGGGCTTCGAGCGCGGCTGGATCGCGTTGCACCAGACGCTGGCCAGCCGGCCGAGCGCGCAGCTCGCGAGCGGCTCGATGCGCGGCGCGCAGACGGCGTATCCGTTTACCCGCGACTACATGTACCGATGATCTACAAGTTCCGCAGCAAGGCCGCCGGCGACCTGATCATGCTGGGCCCGCACGGCGACCAGTTGCTGCAGCTGCTGGGCCGCGAGCCGGCGGCGCGCGGCATCATCGAGCCGGCGGCGATGCCGGCGGCGATCGCCGCGCTGCAGGCGGCGGCGCGGCTCGAGCCGCCGGCTGCCGCCGAGGCCGAGGCCGCGGACGAGGACGAGGCGCCGCGCGACCGCGTGCGGCTGCGCCAGCGGCTGTGGCCGATGATCGACCTGCTGACGCGCGCGCTGGCGGCCGACGAGCCGATCGTCTGGGGTGTCTGAGGCCGACGCCGGCGCGGTCACCCGGCTGGTCGTGGTGCGCCACGGCCGGACCGCGTGGAACGCGCAGGGGCTGGTCCAGGGGCACCTGGACATCGCGCTCGACGCGACCGGGCAGCAGCAGGCGGCGGCGGTGGCCGACGCGCTCGCCGATGCCGGCGTGCAGGCGGTGTACGCGAGCGACCTGCAGCGCGCGCAGCAGACCGCCGCGCCGCTGGCGCAGCGGCTGGGCCGGCCGGTGCAGCTCGACGCCGGCCTGCGCGAACGCGCGTTCGGCAGCTTCGAGGGGCTGAGCTTCGCGACCATCGACCAGCGCTGGCCGGAGCACGCGGCGCGCTGGCGCCGGCGCGAGCCCGATTTCCGCACGCCCGGCGGCGAATCGCTGGCCGAGTTTCGCGAGCGCGCGGTGGCCGCGGTGCTGCGGCTGGCGGGCGCGCACCCGGGCGAGCAGATCGCGCTGGTCACCCACGGCGGCGTGCTCGACCTGCTGTACCGCGAAGCCACCCGGCTGCCGCTGGATGCGACGCGCACCTGGCCGCTGGCCAACGCGTCGATCAACCGGCTGCTGCGCAGCGACCAGGGGCTGATGCTGGTGGGCTGGGGCGATGTCGCGCACCTCGGCGGCTGAGCCGCGTGGCGCTCAGCGCCAGCAGTGCGCGACCGTGTCGCCGCCGGACACGCTGCGGGTGCCGGCCTGGTTGATGCTTAGCGTGCCGCAGCCGGTGTCGGCCGCGGCCTGCGCGCCCTGCGGCGTCGCGGTCAGGCTGAAAGTGCGCTGCGCGACCGCGCCGATCGCGATCGCGTAGCGGCTGGAGGTGCGGTCGCGGCAGTCGGCCGCCGGCAGCGCGGTGGCGGTGCCGCCGTTCTGGTCGTAGCGCAGGTTCGACACGTACACCCGCTCCATGAACTGCGCCATCTCGGTCAGGCAGGCGGCGGCGGCCGCGCGCTGCGTGCGCACCACGTAGTTCTGGTAGCTGGGCAGCGCGACCGCCGCGAGGATCGCGACGATCGCCACCGTGATCATCAGCTCGATCAGCGTGAAGCCGCGGCGGCCGGGCCGCCGCGCAGCGAAGGCAGAGGAGGACGCGGTGCTCATGTTCAGTTCTGCCGCACGATCTCGCGCCAAGCGATGCGGCCGGTGCGGATCGGGTTGTTGGCGCCGACGCTCTTGATCTGGCCGCTGGTGCCGCTGGCAATCAGCCGGTTGCCGATCAGGATCGCCTCGCTGGGCAGGTTGTTGCCCGGGCTGATCGAGCCGACCGCGATGTCCTTGCCGCTGACCTTGACGGTGTCGGAGCTGGTGAAGGCCTTGTCGCCGTCGGCATCGAAGAACACCGAGCGGGTGCTGCCGCCGGTGAACGGATCGACCGCGTTGAGGAAGCCGTCGCCGCCGGGCACGCAGATGTTGTTGGTCGGCACGATCGAGGTCGTCAGCAGCACGCTGCCCAGGAAGCGCGGGTCGGTGGTCACGCGCTCGCCGTCGGCGCCGCTGGGCGGCACCAGGTCGATGTACCAGCCGCGCTTGCCCGACATGTCGCCGGCGGTGGCCAGGCTGAAGGTGCGCACCGCGTTGCCCGAGATCGTCGACTCGGCGGTGATCGTGCGCTCCCTCAGCACGGAGCGGTCGGCGACCTGTGTCGCGCCGTCGTCGGCGATGCCGTACCAGGTCTGCACCGACTTGTCGGTGACGTCGCCGGTGACCAGGTACTGGCCGGTGCCGAAGAACACGAACAGCCGACCGAAGTTCGGGTCGCCCCGGCGGGTGTTCAGGCCCAGGCTGATGCCGCCGGTGATCGGCTGGCGGTTGCTGCTCGCGTCGCGCGCGACGAACAGCGGCTGCGGCGCGGCAGTGGTGCCGAAGGCCGGGCCCCAGCTGGCCGCGTTGTTGGCGCGCAGGTCCCACTTCCACAGGTTGCCGAGCCGGTCGCCGGCGTAGGCGAAGTCCAGCGTGCCGCTGGCGTCGAGGTCCCAGCCGCGCACCGACGCGAGGCCGTTGGTCGCGCTGGCCGAGCCGGCCTGGGTGTCCAGCTTCTTGATCAGCGCGCCGGTCTCCAGGTCGATGATGAACAGCACCGCGCGCTCGCTCGCGCTGTTGTAGCCGTTGCCCACCAGCACCGCGGTCTTGCCGTTGTTGAGCTTGGCGACGAAGGGCTTGCCCAGCGACACGCCGAGGTCGGCCTCGGTGTACTCCCACAGCACCTTGGTCTCGTCGAAGCTGGCCGGCGAGCTCACGTCCAGCGCGAACAGCGCCTTGCCGCCGCGCCCGAGGGTGCCGACCAGGATGTTCTTGCCCGGGGTGTCCTGCCGACTCGACACCGTGATCTCGCCGTCGACGAAGTACTCGTGCGCGTAGGCCGGGTTGGTCAGCGCATGCAGCCGCGGCATCAGCACGGCCGGCAGGTAGGCGAACAGCTCGTTGCCGGTGTCGGCGTCGAACGCGTGCAGCATGCCGTCGTTGGCGCCGACGTACAGCGTGCGCGTGTCGTGCACGTAGAACGGCGACGAGCTGATGATGTCGCCGAGCAGCTTGTGCCGCTTGCGCAGCGGGCCGGCCGGCTCCTCGTTGCTCGCGTCGCCGCGCAGCCAGTCGATCCGCGCCTGGCCGCAGGCGGCGGCGGTGGCAAGCGAGCCGCCGCAGGGCACGGTGTGCAGGTCGGCCTGCTGGGCGGCGTCAAGGCTGCCGAGCAGCTTGAACTCGATCCCGCCGCTGCCGGTCTTGTAGGTGTAGACCTTGCGGTCGGCCGGCGCGGCGAAGCGGCCGGCGTCGTTGGTGCTCCACTTCGACTCCATCGAGCCGTCGTCCTTCGGCCGCATCGCCTCCAGCTCGCCCGACCAGTCGGTGCTGTCGAAGCGGCCCTGGTACACGCGGCTGCCGTCGTTGATCGCGGTCGAGTTCTGCGACACCGCGCCGAAGGCCGAGGTCTTGCGGAAGATGTCGTCGAAGATCGTCTTGAAGGCCGCGGCCAGCGACGCGCTGTCGTTGGCGTTGTAGGCGGTGTTGGTGCCGCCGGCCGACGCGATCGCGTCCAGCGTCGCCGGGTCGGTGCCGAAGGGCAACGCGAAGCCGATCACGTAGGTTTCGACGCCGGCCGCCTTCAGCGTCGCGGCCGCGGCCGCGGCCTGCGCGATCGCGACCGCCGGGTCGGCGAGCAGCCCGCCGTTCTTGTCGGTCGACGGCAGACCATCGGTCAGCAGGATCACGAAGTCCTTGCCGCAGGAGGTGGGCAGCGGGTAGCAGCCGGCGGTGTAGCCCTCGCTGGCGACGTTCCAGCTGCCGCCGAAGTAGTCCTTGGCGGTCAGCAGCGTGCCCTCGATCGGCGTCAGGCCGGCGTTCTTGATGCCGGTTGCGGTGCAGGGCGCGGGGTCGCCCGGGATGTTGCAGGCCAGCTTGTTCTTGATCGTCGTCGCCTGGGTCGTGTCCAGTGGCTTGATCGGCACCTCCAGGTAGCCGCGGCCGGGCGAGTCGTTGCGCAGCCAGGTGCGACCGACGTAGTTCCAGGTCATCTGCTTGCCGAAGTCGAGGATGCCCTGTGCGAAGTCGCTGTCGGTGGGGTGGAAGGTGTAGGCGCTGGCGCCGCCGCTGTACCCGGCGGCGGCCTCGGACGCGGTGTTGGCCCAGGTTGGCAGCGTATTGCTAGTCCCGGTCATCGTCGGGAAGCAGCGATAGGTGTCCCACGGGCCACTGGCCGGGTTCTCGCCGTTGTTGAAGGCGTTCGCGGTCGGCGAGTAGCAGAAGCGGCTGCCCTGGCTGCTGCCGGCGTAGAAGGGCAGCGCGACGTTGTAGTACACGTACTTGCCGGCCGAACTGGTGTTGGGCGTGCGGAAGCGCTTGTGCGTGGCGCTGTCGCGCGCGCCGGCCCAGCTCGGGTCGTAGGTCGCCGGGTCGTGGCTGGCGTCGTACGGCGAGTTGTGCAGGTACGAGCCCGACGGCGCGTTCTGCTTGTAGCTCATCAGCCCGAGGTTGATCCGGTTCTTGTGGTCGTCGGCGAGCACGCGCACCACGCCGCGGGCGATCTCGGACTTGCTGTTGGCGCTGTTGCTGCCGACCGCGGCGCCGGAGGCGTCCTCGTCCATGCTGTTGGAGTTGTCGAGCACCACCAGCACGTTGGCCTTGGCGCTGACCAGGTACAGCGGGTTGTTACCGATCGGCAGGCCCGCGTGCGCGGACAGCGCGGCCAATGTGCCCGCAGCGAGCGCGGCGACCGCCCACGGCAGCCGACGCTGCGGCCGGGGGGTGGCGGAAGCGAGGGGCAGAGCAGTCATGGTGCGGACCTCGGTGGCGGGGCGTTGCGCGGCGGGGTTCATTGGGTGGCCACGTCCGACTGCAGCAGCACTTCGGCGCGGCCGTCGTCGGTGCTGCGCGCGGTGACGCGGTAGCGCGGCGTGCGGCAGTTCGGCTGGCGCGGGATCTCCTGCGAGCAGGCCGGCCAGTTCTCGCCTTCGCCGCTGCGTTCGATGATTGCTTCGGGCGTGGGCGTGCCGTCGGACACGCTGGCGGTCGCCGCCTGCCAGCCGCTGAAGCCGTCGTCGCTCCAGCGCGCCGCGTCGGCCGGATCGGGCTCGGCGCAGTAGCCGCCGCTGCAGCCGGTGTTCGGGAAGTCGCCGGCGGTAGCGGCCACCGCCAGGCCCTCGGACTCGCGCAGCGCGGTCTCGGCGCCCTGGAATGCGAGGTTGCGGTCGTGGCTGGCCGCGCTCATCCGCGACTCGAGCGCGACGCTGCGCATGCCCGACAGACCCAGCAGCATCACCACCGCCAGCAGGATCAGGCTGACGATCAGCGCGAAGCCGCGCGCGGCGCGGCGGGTAGGCGACGCAAAGCGCTTCATGGCAGGCGGTTGCGGACGAAGAGGGTGAAGTCGACCGGACGCTCGAGTCGGCCGCCGGCCTGAGTGGACACGTTGACCTGGGGGCTGCGCAGCGTGAGCGCGACGCGGATCGCGACCACTTCGTCCCAGTCGGTGACGCTGGCCGCATCGACGTAGGCCGCAGCGCCGGCGGCGAGGAAGCTCAGCTGCAGGTCCTGGACCCCTTCGGCCACTTCCTCGGCGCCGTTGCGGGTCACGCGAAACAGCGAGCGCCCGCCGGTGTCGGCGCGGCCGTTGTTGCCGACGTACCAGCCCACCGCCGCGAGGCGGCCGACCTTCGATCCGGGCGCGAACACGTAGGGCGTGCCGACCGCGGTGCACAGGGTGGGAATGCCCAGCCCGCGGCTGCAGTTGCCGCTGGTCGCCGCCGAATCGGCGTGGTTGAAGGTGGTGGCGGTGACCGCGCTGGCCTGCAGCACCGCGGCCTGGCCGTAGGTGCAGACCATCAGCAGGTCGCCGGCACTGACCCGGTGCGGGTTGTTGTTGACGGTGAAGCGTGCGTTGGTCGCGTCGTGCAGGACCACGGTCAGGTCGGTCAGGTCGGCGATGTACTTGCCGACCACCGCGCCGGTGCCGTTCACGCGCTCGCCGACGCCGGTGCCGAAGGCCGCGCCGGGAAAGGCGGTGGCGCCGTCGAAGCCCTGCAGCACCCCGTTCCAGTCGGCCCACCAGGTCGGCGGCGCGGTCTGCGCGTTGTTGAGCACGTTGCTCACCAGCAGCCGGTTGTCGCACGGGGTGCCGCCGGCTTCGCGCAGGTCGCGCGCGATCAGCTCGAACGCGGTGCGCGCGGTCTCCTGGCTGCTGCTCAGCGCTGCCACGGTGCGGTTGGCCTGGCTGCTGCCGACGAACATGCTGCTGGCCACCAGCACGACGATCAACCCGAGCGTCAGCCCGACCATCAGCTCGATCAGGCCGACGCCGCGCGAAGCCGGTGTGCGCATCACAGTCGCCCCTGCAGCTCGAAGACCTGGGTGCTGGAGCCGCCGGTGGCGCGCGAGTCGTCCCAGCGGATGCCGATCGTGCAGTCGCGCCCGTTGCAGCTGATGCTGCCGCAGGCGCTGGGGTTGAGCTGCGCCTGCAGGCCGTTGAGCCAGGCGGCGATGTCGGCCTGCGCCAGGTTGGTCGCCGACGGCGCGGTGCAGGTCCAGGCGCTGAGCTCGTACTCGCCGTTGGTCACGCCGTCGAGGTTCGCGCGCATCGCATCGAACATGCTGTGGTTCAGCACCGACATCTGCGCGTGCTCGAAGTTGCTCTGGTTGTTGCGCAGCGCGGCGGCGTGCAGCGCGGCGGCGCCGAGCATGCCCAGCGCCAGCACCAGCACCGCGACCAGCACTTCGATCAGCGTGCCGCCGCGCGGCGAGCGGAGATGGGAGCGAACACGCATCCTGCGGCCTCTCAGCTGTCCGACGGCGCGCTCGAGCAGTCACCCGCGGTCTGCCGGCTGACCACGCCGACGCGGCTGCCGAAGGCCAGTTGCACGTCACGCACGTTGGCCGTGGGCGGATCGGTGGGCACGCACACCATCAGCGTCGCGTTGAGCAGCGCGGCTTCGTCGGCACCGCGCGCCAGACCGTTGGGCAGGAAGGTGACGATGTCGTTGCGCCCGGAGATCGCGTCGCTGGCGCGCACCACCACCGGCGCATCGATCGTGCCGGTCTTGATGATCTCCTCGCCGGTGTCGACCGCGCCGTTGCTGTTGGCGTCGACAAAGACCAGCCAGCCGGGCCAGGTGTCGCCGGCCGCGCAGGCGGCCAGCGTCGCGCTGCGACACAGGACCACGCTGCGGTTGCGGCGCAGCGCCTCGACCCGGGTGAGCTGGACTGCGGCGCTGAGCTCGTTGGTGGCCGCGCTCAGTCGCCCGCTGTTGATCAACCCCTGCATGCCGGGCAGGCCGATCGCGATCACGATGACGAGCACGACCAGGCCGATCATCAACTCGATCAGCGTGAAGCCGCGCGTCACAACCGGTCCCCGTGCTTGCATGCGATTCGTTCCGTGGCTGCCGGGCTGGCGCCACGCCGCCGCTGCGCGAAGCAGTGGCGGCCGGAGCCCGACCCCGACATTCTGGTTATCGACCGCTGCCGGGACGAGTTGAGCGCTGCCAACAATGGCCGTGCGCGCGGCCGCAGATGTAACGCTCGGTCGCCGACGTGACCTGCGTCACGCGCGGTTGTGCGGGCGCTCCGGGTGCACGCGCCGGCAGTGCGCGCTGCCCGCACACTGCGCGCCGCGCTGCCCGCGGTGCGGCAGCGGGAGACCGGGTGATGAACGCAGGACCTTGGGGGCTGGCCGCAGCGGCGCTGCTGCTGACCGGCGCGGCACAAGCGGTGACGACGAGCGAGTTCGCATCGAAGGCGCCGGTGTCGACGGCGCCGGCGCCGCCGGCAGCGTCGGCGCCGGCGAAGGCGCCGAAGGCCGATCGGCCGGACGCCGGCAGGGCCGGACAGGCGCCGCCGCCGGCTGCGCCGAAGCCCGCGCGCTGAGAGGGGCGCGCCGGGTCAGCCGGCGTCGAACAGCGAGCCGACGGCCGCCGGCGGCAGCAGCCCCAGGTGCCGGTACGCGGCCTGCGTGGCCACGCGGCCGCGCGGCGTGCGCTGCAGGTAGCCCTGCTGGATCAGGTAGGGCTCGATCACGTCCTCGATCGTGCCCGGCTCTTCGCCGATCGCCGCGGCCACGTTGTCCAGCCCCACCGGGCCGCCGTCGAAGCGGTGGATCACCGCTTCCAGCAGCTTGCGGTCCATCAGGTCCAGCCCCGACGCGTCGACGTCGAGCATCGCCAGCGCCGCCTGCGCCGCCGCGCGGCCGATGCGGCCGTCGCCCTTGACTTCGGCGTAGTCGCGCACGCGGCGCAGCAGCCGGTTGGCGATGCGCGGCGTGCCGCGCGAGCGCCGCGCGATCTCGAACGCGCCTTCGTCGTCGGCGGCCACGTTCAGCAGCCCGGCCGAGCGGCGCACGATCTGCGCCAGCTCGTCGGCGCTGTAGAACTCGAGCCGCGCGACGATGCCGAAGCGGTCGCGCAGCGGGTTGGTCAGCATGCCGGCGCGCGTCGTCGCGCCCACCAGCGTGAAGGGCTGCAGCTCGAGCTTGATCGAGCGCGCCGCCGGGCCTTCGCCGATCAGGATGTCGATCTGATAGTCCTCGAGCGCCGGGTACAGGATCTCCTCGATCACCGGGCTCAGCCGGTGGATCTCGTCGATGAACAGCACGTCGTGGCGCTCCAGCCCGGTCAGGATCGCGGCCAGGTCCTTCGGCTTCTCGAGCACCGGGCCCGAGGTGCTGCGCAGGTGCACGCCGAGCTCGTGCGCGATGATGTGGCTCAGCGTGGTCTTGCCCAGCCCCGGCGGGCCGAACAGCAGCACGTGGTCCATCGCCTCGGCGCGCTTCCTCGCCGCGCCGATGAAGATCTCGAGCTGCTCGCGCGCCTTGGCCTGGCCCACGTAGTCGGCCAGGCCCTTGGGCCGCAGCGCGCGCTCGATCG
>CAZKCJ010000042.1:0-11078 GCA_964550885.1 uncultured Rubrivivax sp.
ATCGCGTTCCGCAAGGTCAGGCTGACAGTCAATATTATTTACGGATAACCTCTAAAGAGAATCCTGCCCTGGCTGCTGCTGGCCCTGATCGGCGCCGCCGGCGCCCAGCCCAAGACGATCGCGATCGCCAACTTCGGCGAGCACCCGGCGCTGCGCTCCGCGATCGACGGCTTCAAGGGCGAACTGCGCAAGCAGGGGCTGGCCGAGGGCAGCGGCGTCGTGTTCGACGACCAGCACATCAACTTCGACCGCACGCTGATCCCGCAGCTGCTGACCAACGCGCAGGCCAAGAAGCCGGCGCTGATCCTCGCGGTGACCACGCCGGTCGCGCAGTCGTCGATCCGGGTGGTCACCGACAAGAGCATTCCGATCGTCTTCATGTCGGTGGTCGACCCGGTGGTCGCGCAGATCGTGCCGTCGTGGCAGGCCGGCTCGGCCACGCACACCGGCGCGACCCTGTACCCCGACTTCGACGCGTCACTGGCCTTCGTCAAGCAGCTGCTGCCGCAGGCCAAGCGCATCGGCGTGCCCTACAACCCGGCCGAGGACAACGACCGCACCAACCTGACCGAGATCCGCGCGGCCGCGGCCAAGGCCGGGCTGGAGATCGTCGAGGTCGGCATCGACAGTCCGAACGACATCGCGCAGCGGCTGCAGTCGCTGAAGGGCCGGGTCGACGTGCTGTTCATCATCCAGTCGAACCTGCTGCAGACCAGCCTGCCGGTGATCGCCGCGACCGCGCAGCGCATCGGCGTGCCGGCGATCAACACGCTGGAGACCACGGTGCGCAACGGCAGCTTCCTGGCCGCGTACGCGGTGTCCTACGAGCACATGGGGGCCGCGGCCGGGCGGATCGCGATGCGCATCCTGCGCGGCGAGAAGCCGGCGTCGATCGCGCCGTGGCGGCCCGGCCCGGGCGACTACACGCCGCTGATCAGCCGCAAGCAGGCGGCGCAGTGGAACGTGACGATCCCGCCGGCGCTGGCGTCGGCGGTGATCGACTGACGCCGGCGCTGCACGCCCCCGCCCGCCCGGCGCGATGAGCCTGCAGCTGCGCGACGCCCGCCTGCGCTTTCGCGCCGGCACGCCCGACGAGCGGGTCGCGCTGGCCGGAGTCGACCTGGAGGTCGGCGACGGCGAGTTCGTGGTGCTGATCGGCTCCAACGGCGCCGGCAAGTCGACGCTGCTGAACGTGGTGTCGGGTCAGCTGGCGCTGGACTGCGGCTCGGTTGCGATCGACGGGCGCGACCTGACGCGCGTGGCCGAGCACCGCCGCGCCGCGCTGATCGCGCGCGTTGCGCAGGATCCGCTGCGCGGCACCGTGCCGTCGCTGACGATCGAGGAGAACCTCGCGCTGGCCGACCTGCGCAGTCACGGCCGCGGCCTTGCCGCCGCGCTGAACGGCGCGCGCCGCGAGCGCTTCCGCGCGCTGCTCGCCGGCTTCGGGCTGGGCCTGGAGACGCGGCTGGGCACCCGGGCCGGGATGCTGTCGGGCGGGCAGCGGCAGGTGCTGGCGCTGGCGATGGCGGTGCTGAACCCGCCGCGGGTGCTGCTGCTCGACGAGCACACCGCCGCGCTGGACCCGCGCACCGCCGAGCTGGTGATGCGCGCGACCCTGGACGCGGTGCAGACCGCGCGGCTGACGACGCTGATGATCACCCACAACATGCAGCACGCGATCGACTTCGGCGACCGGCTGCTGATGCTGGACGCCGGCCGTATCCGCCTGGACGTGGCCGGCGACGCCAAGCGCGAGCTGACGGTGGACGCGCTGGTCAAGCGCTTCCGCCTGGCCGACGACAAGCTGCTGCTGGCCGCCTGAAGCCGCCGCCGTGACCGACCTCGCGCTCGCCTTCTGGAACCTGGTGCCGGTGACGCTGGTGCAGGGGCTGATCTACGCGTTCATCGCGCTGGGCGTGATGATCCCGTTCCGGCTGCTGGCGTTCCCGGACCTGACCTCCGAAGGCAGCTTCCCGCTGGGCGGCTGCCTGTGCGCGGTGCTGCTGGTGGCCGGCGTCCACCCGCTGCCGGCGACGCTGGCGGCGATCGTCGGCGGCCTGCTCGCCGGCGCGAGCACTGCCTACCTGCACCTGCGCTTTCGCATCAACACGCTGCTCGCCGGGATCCTGGTGATGACGATCCTGTTCAGCGTCAACCTGCGCATCCTCGGCAAGGCCAACGTCGCGCTGCTGAACAACGAGACGCTGCTGTCGATGCTGTGGCCGGGGCTGGTCACCGACGTCGGCGCGCAGGTAGCGGTGTTCGCGCTGCTGATGGCCGCGGTGCTGGCGACGCTGGTGTGGTTCCTGCGCACCGAGAGCGGCCTGTCGCTGCGCGCGGTCGGCGCCAACCGGGCGCTGGCACCGTCGCTGCGGATCGACCCGCGCCGCTACGTGATCGCCGGGCTGGCGATCGCCGGCGGCCTGGCCGCGCTGGCCGGCGCGATCGTGGTGCAGGTGCAGGGCTTCGCCGACGTGCAGATGGGCTTCGGCGTGCTGATCACCGGGCTGGCCGCGGTGATCATCGGCGAGACGCTGATCGGCCGCGAGACCGTTGCCCGGCAGGTGATCGCGCCGGTGCTGGGCTCGGTCGTGTACTACCAGCTCGTCTCGCTCGGGCTCGCGCTGGGCCTGAAGCCCGCCGACCTCAAGCTCGCCACCGGCGTGTTCGTGCTGCTCACGCTGGCGCTGCCGGCCCTGAAGAACAAGGGGCTGGCGGTCGAGACCCTGCACGAGTAGCCGCACCTCCCCACCCCTGCTCCGCTGCCGACCACCATGCGACCCCACCTGCTCGGCGTCGATCACGTCGTGATCCTCGTCAACGACCTCGACCACGCACAGGCCGCCTGGAGCCGGCTCGGCTTCACGCTGACGCCGCGCGGCTTCCACTCGATTGGCACGCGCAACCACTGCCTGATGTTCGGCAGCGACTACCTGGAGCTGCTGGCGCTGGGTGCGCCGCACCCGGTGACCGCGGCCTTCGCCGCCTTCCTGGAGGGCGGCGAAGGCGCCGCGGCGATCGCCTTCGCCACCGACGACGCGCAGGCCTGCTGGACCGACCTGCGCGCAGCGGGCATCGCGGCCGATCCGCCGGTTGATTTCTCGCGGCCGGTGCAGCTCGACGGCCACAGCCGCGACGCGCGCTTTCGCGTGACCCAGCTGCCGCCCGCGGCAACGCCGGGCAGCCGCTCGTTCCTGTGCCAGCACTTCACGCGCGAGCTGGTGTGGCTGCCGGCGTACCAGCAGCACCCGCTCGGCGCGACCGGCATCGCCGGCCTGACGCTGCGGGTCGACGAGGTCGACACCGCCGCCGCGCGCTACGGCGAAGTCACCGGCGTCGCGCCGCAGCGCGCCGGCCGCAGCGCGCGCGTGTCGCTCGACCGCTTCTGCATCGAGTTCGTCCCGGCGGACGCAGCGGCGAGCACCGGCCGCCCGGCGCCGGCGATCGAGCGCCTGGAGCTGTACGTGCGCGACCTCGACCAGGCGCGCGCGCAGCTCGCGCAGGCCGGCGTCGCCGTTGAGCCGGGCAACGACCGCAGCCTGGTGCTCAGCGCGCCTATCCACGGCGTCAGCTTGAGCCTGCGCGCGGATCCGGGTCCGCGCTGAGGCGCCGCCGGCCGGCGCGATCCGCGGCGCAGGCTCGGCACGAAGCCGCTCAGCGGCCGCGCAACTCGCGCGGCGAGCAGCCGAAGCGCGCGCGAAACGCGCGGCTGAAGTGCGCCGCGTCGCTGAAGCCCCAGGCGAAGCCGATCTCGCTCACGCTGCTTGCCGATCGCGCCGGATCGCACAGGTCGCGGCGCGCCGCGTCGAGGCGCTGCGACCAGATCCAGTCGCTGAGCGAGCAGGGCTCGCCGGCCCAGGCCCGGTGCAGCGTGCTCGGCGAGACCCGCAACGCCTGCGCGATCCGCGCGACGCTGAGCTCGGGGTCGGCCAGGCGCGCGCGCACCAGCGCCTTGATCTGCTCGCGGTGGTACGCGGTCAGCTGCGACACCGGCGCCGTCTTCGCCGCCGGCAGCGCAGCGAGGCCGGCGACGAGGATCTGAAGCACGCTGTCGGCGACCGCCGCGGCCGACTCGGGCGCGAGCGCGTCGATGTCGGCGGCGAGCGTGCGGATCATGCCGATCATCAGGTGGCCGGCGCCGCGGTCGCCGCGCACCGTGGTCGCGGTCAGCCGCTCGGTGTCGCGCAGCGCGGTGCGCAGCGTCGGCCCCGGCAGCATCAGCACGATCTGCTGGAACGCGTCGTCGAAGCTCAGCTGATACGGGCGGGTGCTGTCGTAGAGCGCGAAGTCGCCGGGGCCGAGCAGCGCGTCGCGGCCGTCCTGCGAGACGACGCCGCGGCCGCGGGTCTGGATGCTGACGAGGAAGTGGTCCGCGCTCGCGCGCGCGATCAGCCCCGGCGTGCGCCGCACCTGCTGCGCCTTCGCGGTCACGCGCGACAGCCGCAGCGTCGCCAGCTCGTCGGCGACGATCTCGCCCTCGATGCGGTCGACGCCGGCGGGCGCTTCGCACTGCAGTTGCACGAAGGTGTCGCAGACGAGATCGGTCCAGAACGCGAGCCGGCTCGCGGCGGCGACCTGGGCGGTGCTGATCGTCCTGGACATGGCGGCGAGCATAGTGCGCTGCCCACGGCCCGGCAACGGCGCTGCGCTTTGCAGACAAGAGCGGTGCGACGCGCAGGCAAGCCAGCGCGCCGCAGGCTGCCTACGATGGCCGCTCCATCTCATCCATCCGGAGGCAGCCATGACCGCGACCCACCCGAAGTTCCGCGCCGCAGCGATCCAGGCGGCGCCGGTGTTCCTCGACCTCGACGCGTCGATCGACAAGGCGGTGCGGCTGATCGCCGAGGCCGCCGCCAACGGCGCCAAACTGATCGCCTTTCCCGAGACCTGGCTGCCGGGCTACCCGTGGTTCGTCTGGCTCGACTCGCCGGCCTGGGGCATGCAGTTCATCCAGCGCTACCACGACAACTCGCTGGTCTACGGCACGCCGCAGGCCGATCGCATCGCGCAGGCGGCGAAGAAGCACAACATCGTCGTCGTCATGGGCCTGTCGGAGAAGCAGGGCGGCAGCCTCTACATGGGCCAGTGGATCATCGACGAGAACGGCAACACCGTCGCGCAGCGGCGCAAGCTCAAGCCCACGCACGTCGAGCGCACCGTCTTCGGCGAGGGCGACGGCAGCGACCTCACGGACTACGACACCGGCCTCGGCCGCATCGGCGCGCTGTGCTGCTGGGAGCACCTGCAGCCGCTGTCCAAGTACGCGATGTACGCGCAAAACGAGCAGGTGCACATTGCGGCGTGGCCGAGCTTCTCGCTCTACCGCGGCGGCGCGTACGCGCTCGGCCCGGAGGTGAACAACGCGGCGAGCCGCATCTACGCGGTCGAAGGCCAGTGCTTCGTGCTCGCGCCGTGCGCGACGGTCTCGGCCGAGATGGTGCAGATGCTGTGCGGCGACGACCCGATGAAGAAGCAGCTGCTGCTCGCCGGCGGCGGCTTCACCGCGATCTACGCGCCCGACGGCCAGCTGATGCACGAGCCGCTGCCCGAGGACCAGGAGGGCATCGTCTACGCCGATCTCGACCTCGGGATGATTTCGCTCGCCAAGGCGGCGGCCGATCCGGCCGGGCACTACTCGCGCCCCGACGTGACGCGGCTGCTGCTGAACAAGACGCCGGGCGATCGGGTCGTCGTGCGCGCGACGCCGACTGGCGAACTCGGCCGCGGCGCGGACGACGAGATGGCGCCGGTACCCCAACGCAGCGGCCCGGACGAGATGCCCGCGCTGCGTCGCAGCGCTTGACGCCGGCGGCCTCAGCGGGGCTTGCGGCACGCTCGCGGCGGCCGACCCGAGCCTGTTCCATCCACGGTCGCCGCGCTCGCGACCCGGGCCGCTGCCTGCCTGCGCAAGCGCGGCAGCCCGGCGCTGCCGATCTCCGACGCGAGGCGTCGCGTCGGCCGCCGCGCGCTCGGCCAGCTGCGTCACCCGCAGCGCTGCACGGGCGGAAATCGTCTAGGCTTCGGGCGGTGGGCTCGCTGCCGAGCCCGAGCACAGACACCGCATGCCCTACACCGCACTGGACCGCCCGGAGCACATCCCCGTTGCCTTTGCCGACGCCTGGCAGCGGCGCGACGCCGACGGCATCGCCGCGCTGTTCGACGCCGACGCCGAGTTCGTCAACGTCACCGGCCTGTGGTGGCACGACCGAGAGGCGATTCGGCGCGCGCACGCCTACGGACTGGCACGCATCTTCGACCGCTCGACGCTGCGCATCGGCACCGTGCGCGTGAAGCACCTGGGCGAGGACGTCGCCGTCGTGCACGCGCGCATGACGCTCGCCGGACAGACGGCGACCGGCGGCGTCGCGGCTCCGGGAACGCGCACGACGGTCTTCTCGTTCGTCGTGCACCGCACACCCGACGGCTGGCGCTGCGCGTCGGCGCACAACACCGACGTCGCGCCCGGGATGGAGACGAACGTCGTCGACGCGCAGGGGCAACTGCGCGCGGTGGACTACCGCAAGGGCCCATGAGCGACGAAAGCGCTGACGCAATCGCCGCCTACGGCACCCCGAAGACCGCTGCCCGCCAGGGGCACCTGGGCTATCTGCCGATCGCGCTGTTCGGCTCGGTCATGGGTCTGGTGGGGCTGTCGTCGGCCTGGCATCAGGCCGGCCAGGTCTTCGCGGTGCCGGATTGGGTATCCCAGGTCATCGGCCTGCTGGGGGTGCTGGCGTTCGTTGCGATCGGCGCGGGTTACGCGGTCAAGATCGCCACCGCCCCCGAGGCCGCCTGGGCCGAGTACCGCCACCCGGTGGCCGGCAACCTGTTCGGCACCTTCTTCATCAGCCTGCTGCTGTTGCCGATACCGCTGGCGCCCTACAGCCTGACGCTGGCGCGCGCGCTGTGGCTCGCCGGCACCCTCGGCATGGTCGGGTTCGCCTGGATCATCATGTCGCGCTGGCTCGGTCAGCGCCAGCAGGCCGCGCACGCCACCCCCGCGTGGATCGTTCCGGTCGTCGGGTTGATCGACATCCCGCTCGCCGCGCCGATGCTGCAATGGCGTTGGGCGCACGAGGTGGCTTTCCCGGCGCTGGTCCTGGGCCTGTTCTTCGCCGTTCCGCTGTTCGCGCTGATCTTCGCCCGGCTGCTGTTCGAAGAGCCGCTGAGCGCCGGCTTGCAGCCTTCGCTGTTGATCATGCTGGCGCCGTTTGCCGTCGGCTTCAGCGCGTACGTCAGCACGTTCGGCGAGGTCGACCGCTTCGCCAGCGCGCTGTACATGCTGACGCTGTTCGTGCTGGCCGTGCTTGCCGGGCGGCTGCATCACCTCGCGCGCAGCTGTCCGTTTCGCCTGTCCTGGTGGTCGGTGAGCTTTCCGCTGGCGGCGGCCTCCGGCTGCGCGCTGCGCTATGCCGGCCACGCGCCCAGCCTCTTCACGCAGAGTGTGGCCCTGCTGCTGCTGGCCGCCGCCACGCTCCTGATCCTCGGCATGGGCGCGCAGACCCTGGTCGCGGTCGCCGGGGGCAAGCTGCGCGCGCTCGCCAGCTAGGCTCGGACCGACGACCAGCACCCTGCGCTGCCGGAAGGGCAAGACCGATCGCGGCTGGCCTGCGCCGGGGCGGCCCGGGCGCTGGTGCCCACGCAACGGCGGTCGCCTGCCATGTCGTGGCAGCATGTGCACCTGTCCTGCGGAGCTGATCGACATGAGCCTGTTTCGACCCGCGCCCATCCGGCTTGCGATGCTGGGAACCGTCGTGCTGCTCATCGACATCGCCGCGATCAACATTGCTCATGCCAGCACTTCGGCTGCGTGGGCGGCTCACGAGAAGGAGGTCGTGTCCGCGTGCGCTGCGGCGAGCAACCTGCGCGACGCCAAGCCGGGTGGCAGCCTGGTCGATTTCGACGATCGCGTAGGCTATACCGCGGTCGTCATCGAGGGTCACTATCCGCAACCGCACATGAAGAACCAGCGCGGTCGGGTGCTCTGTCTCTTCGACAAGCGGACACGGGTCCCGCATGTCGCGGACGCCGATTCGATGCTCCCCATGCAGGGGCCCTGAAGTTCACCCCAATGCGCCGGACTCGAGCACTCAGCATCGCCAAAGACCAGCGGCCAACCCATGCTCGCAAGCTCGGTCGTCAGCGTCGCCGCCACTGACGCAGCCGAAGCTGCAATGGCGATCGGTCGGCGTGGAAACGACGCGCCGGCGTTCAGCTACCGGCGGAGCTGGGTCGGGATCCAGACCTCGCTGTGCAGCGTGCGGTGCACCGGGCACTTGTTGGCGATCTCGAGCAGCCGCTGACGCTGCGCGTCGTCGAGCTCGCCTTCGAGCGTGAGCACGCGCTCGATCTTGTCGATCCTGCCGTCGCGGGTCTCGCAGTCGGCGCAGTCGGTAGCGTGGACCTTGTCGTGCTTGAGCTCGACGCTGACGCGCGCCAGCGGCCACTGCTTCTGCTCGGCGTACATGCGCACCGTCATCGCGGTGCACGCGCCGAGCCCGGCGAGCAGCAGGTCGTAGGGCCCCGGCCCCGAATCGTCACCGCCCAGCGCGGCCGGCTCGTCGGCGCGCAGCCGGTGGCGGCCGGCCTGCACCAGCTGTGCGAAGCGGCCATCGCCGGCCTCGCTCACGCGCACGCCGGCAACCGCTGCGCCCGCCTGCGCTTCGGGCACGGCGTCCAGATAGCGTGCCGCCCAGGCCGCCAGCACGGTGGCCGCGTACTGCGCGTCGGCACGCTGCGTGAGCAGGTGGTCGGCGCGGTCGAGCGAGACGAAGCTCTTCGGGTGCTTGGCAGCGACAAAGATCTGCGCGGCGTTGTCGATGTCGACGACTGTGTCCAGCGGGGAGTGGAACACCAGCAGCGGCTTGCGCAGCGCGCCGATGGTCTTGGCCGCGTCCTGCCGCCCGAGATCGTCGAGGAACTGCCGGCTGATGCGCACCGGGCCGGCGCCGAGGTCGACCAGCGCCTCGCCCTGCGCGCGGATCTCGGGCAGCGCGGCTGCGAACAGCCGGGTCACGTGTGCCGGGTCGAAGGGCGCGGCGATGGTCGCGATCGCACGCGCCTCGGGAACGTGGGCGGCGGCGGCGAGCACCGCGGCGCCGCCGAAGCTGTGCCCGACCAGGACCTGCGGCGCCGCGCGCTGCGTGCGCAGCCAGTCGGCCGCCGCGACCAGGTCGGCGAGGTTCGACCCGAACTCCAGCCCCGAGAAGTCGAAGCGCAGCGTCGCGATGCCGTGCGCGGCCAGCGCCTGGCTCACGTAGACCGCCGCCTTGCTGTCCTTCGAGCAGCTGAAGCAGTGCGCGAACAGCGCGTAGGCCTGCGGCGGGCCTACAGGCGTGTCCAGGCGCGCGGCAAGCTCGCCGCCACGGCCGGCGATACGGATCGCTTCGGAGGGCATGGTCGGGCTCCCGTCGACGCTGAAGAAGGGCATTGTGGCGCCGCCGGCAGCCAACCGGCGGCGAGCGCCGATCCGCCGCTCGGCAAGCGCCGCGCGCTGCCGGCCGAGTGCTGCAGCCGCCGATCGGATCGACCGCGGCGTGCAACCGGCGCTACGCCAGCGCCCACGCGTACTCGCGCCTGAAGACCGCCTTCGCGCCCGAGGTCAGCAGCGCGCCGTGCGCGAGGATCACGCGGTCGAAGTCCCAGCCGAGCAGCCGCTCGAACGATGCGCGGCGCGCGGCGTGGTCGCTGAAGCTCCACTGCCAGTCGGGCGGCATCCGCGGCCGGGCGTACATCCGGGCGATGCGGGCGACCGCGCGCGTCAGCGGCGGGCTATGCGCGCCGAAGTGCTCGCACAGGTCGGCGACGATCAGCGTGCGGCTCGCGCGGTGCAGGAACACCACCTCCTGCATCGCACGGCTGCCGCGCACGATGAGCTGGTCGAGGACCGAAGACCACGCCAGCGGCGGCGCGTCGGCGAGCGGCTCGCCACTACCGAATTCGGGGCACTTCGCGGCGAGCCCGGGCGGAACGTGCAGCCGCGCCTGCGGGTACGCGGCGAGCGCCGCGCCCAGGTACAGATGGTGCAGCTTGTTCGGCGCGACGATGTGGCGCACCGCGCCGAGCGCGTCCAGCCGCGCGCGCAGCGTTGACGACAGCGCGATCGGCGAGTGCAGCAGCAGCGATGCGTCGGCCAGCCGCACCACCGTCATCCGCGCGCCGAACGGGATGCCGTGGAAGCGCAGCGGTGCCTCGGCGATCCAGATGCCGTCCGCCCACTCGCGCAGCTCGCCCGCGCCGGCGGGCCTGCGGTCGGGCGCTTCGGCGGGCAACGATCGGAGGATGCTCATCGAAGGCGCCACGTGCTGCGGGCCGCGAGCGTTGCGCGTCGCGCTGCCCGATGGGCGGATGCGGTTTGCAGCCCACGCCGCTCGCCGACAGCCGCTCAGCCCCCGCCCTCGGGCCAGTAGTACGAATCGGGGTACGGCCGCGCGCCGAAGATCGCGGTGCCGATGCGCACCTCGGTCGAGCCCTCGGCGATCGCGAGGCCGAAGTCGCCGCTCATGCCCATCGACAGCCGCGCCACGTCGTGGCCGCGCGCGCGCGCGTCGTCGCGCAGCTCGCGCAGCCGGCGAAAGCAGGCGCGCACCTGTTCCGGCTCGTGGGTGTGGATCGCGAGCGTCATCAGCCCGCGCACGCGCAGCGTCTCGAACGCCGCGAGGCGGTCGAGGAAGGCCGGCAGCTCGGCCGGCGGCAGGCCGTACTTGCTCTCCTCGGTCGAGGTCTTGACCTGCACCAGCACGTCGAGGCTGCGGCCCTCGTTTTGCAGCCGGCGGTCGAGCGCCTGCGCGAGCTCGATCCGGTCGAGCGACTGCACTTCGCTCGCGAGCCGCGCGACGTCGCGCGCCTTGTTGGTCTGCAGGTGGCCGATCATCACCCACGCGATGCCGCAGTCGGCGAGCGGCTCGGCCTTCGCGCGGATCTCTTGCACCTTGTTCTCGCCGAGGCGGCGCATCCCGAGCGCGACTGCGGCGCGGATCACGTCGGCGCCGAAGGTCTTGCTGACCGGCAGGATCGTGACCTCGGCCGGGTCGCGCCCCGCGGCGCGGCAGGCGGCGGCAACGCGCTGCTGCACCTCG
>CAZKCJ010000042.1:11088-13870 GCA_964550885.1 uncultured Rubrivivax sp.
TGCGGCCGTCGTTCGGGCCGCTTGCGCCGCTCATGTCGCTTATGTCGCCCGCGCAGCCCATGCCGCTCACGACGCAAGCCCGAGCGCTTGCAGCCGCTCGGTCAGCGCGCGGCCGAGCGCGTCGCGCAGCGCCGCCTCGCGCAGCGAGCCGAGCGCAGAGGCGGCGTCGGGCCGGCCGCGCAGCTCGTGCGCGGCGCGCATCAGGCGGTCGAAGCGGTTGGCGCCGCGCTCGTGCGTGTCGCTGTAGCCCTTGATCAGCCGGCGGCAGCGCAGCAGCTCGATCGCAAGCGGCCGGTCCTGCGCCAGCACGCCGCGCACCTCGGCGAGCCACGCGTCGAGGTGCGCCTGCTCCTCGGCGTGGCGGCGGTTGCCGCGGCGCCAGCGGCGCAGCCCGGCGACGACGCGCAGCTGCAGGTGGCCGCGCAGCGTGTGGGTGCGGATGCGCCGGCCGCGGTCCAGGCGCGCGGCGATCCAGCCTTTCAGCCGTGGCGACGCGTCGAGCCGGTCGGCCAGGCGGCGCGGCAGCAGGCCCATCGCTTCCTCGAGCCGCGGGTGGAAGTACTCCTCGCTGCCGACGACGTCGCCCGCCTTCGCGCCGACCTCGCTGCGCACGCGCGCACTGCGCTCGGCGCGCGTCTTCAGGTCGGCGACGCGGATCACGTCGTCGTAGCTCATCGCAACCGCGATCCAGCGCGCCGCCTCGATCGCCAGATCGGCGTCGGCCGGCTGCGCGTCGGCGGCGAGCAGCGCGGCGACGCGGTCGAGGTACTCGCTGCCGTAGGCGACGTCCTGGTAGTCGACGACGCGCGCGAGGCCCTCGCCCAGCCAGTCCCAGGCCGGCTGCGGGAACTGCGCGCGCACGCGCTCGAGCAGCGGCTGCAGCGCAGGGCTCGCGGCGCGTTCGGGCAGCGCGCGCGCGGCGGTCGCCATCCGCTCGGCGGCCGTCGGCGGCGGCGGCGCGTTGCGCGCGTCGTCGGCCGCGGCGCGCAGCGCGGCAAGGCTCGCCTGCACGCCCAGGCCGCCGCGCTCGACGACCGCCTCGAACTCGGCCTGCGCGAACGGCAGCGCGCCGCTGCCGGCGAGCGCGCCAAAAAGGCTCGCCGAGATCACGCTGCCGTGGCGCACCGCGAGCGATTGCATGTCGTCGACGACGAGCCGCAGCGCCTGGCGGCGCACGATGTCGAGCACGCGCGCGCTGTCGGCGCTGCCGTCGCCGGGAACCGTCTTCTCCTGCACCGCGTAGGTGCGGTGGCTGCTCGCGATCACGGTCGTGCGATCGGGCGTGACCAGGCCGCGCTGCACCGCGCGGCCGGCCTCCATCAGCTCGGCGGCGATCAGCACGTCGACCTCGCCCTCGACCGGCATCAGCGCGAGCACCGGCTCGCGGCCGGGCGTCGGCTCGACCAGCTCGACGTAGTAGATCGTCGCGCCGGTGCGCTGCGCGACGCCGGCGACCGAGGTCGCCTGCGCGGTCCAGCCGGCGTGCTCGGCGAGGTCGACGATCCAGTCGACGAGCACGCCGCCGCCCTGGCCGCCGAGGGCGAGCACCGCGATCTGCAGCCGCCGCGGCGTGAGGGAACTCAACCGGCTCACGGGCGCGCGTCCTGCAGCGGATACAGCGCACGCCGCGCGCGTGCGCGCTGCTGGCGTGCCTGCAGCCACGACACGGTGCGCCGCCGCCAGCCGTCGAGCCAGCGCTCGGCCGCGCCTGGGTTGTGCACCTTGTGCGCCTTGTAGAACGACGGGCACAGCACCGCGGCGTCGGCGACCTCGCCGCAGTGGCCGCAGGCGACGCAGGCCTCGTCGACGCTCGCGACCGGGTCGGGCTTGAGCGCGTCGCCGCTCGACGCGAGCGTCAGGCTCGGGCAGCCCGACACGCGCATGCACGCGTGGTCGCCCGAGCAGACCGCGGCGTCGACGCCGAAGCGCTCCTTGACGACGCGCCGGCCTGACTTGATCGCCTTGGCGGTTGCCGGCTTCTCGCGCCGCTGGCGGTTGAGCATGCATTCGCTCTGTGCGATCACGACCTTCGGCCCCGGCGTCTTGCTGCTCATCGCGTCGCGCAGCGCGGCGCGCATCGCGCGCACGTCGTAGGTGCGCGTGACCGTACGCACCCACTCGACGCCGACACCGCGCACCGCGCGCTCGATCGGGTGCATCGTGCTGCGGTGCGGATTGGTGTTGCGCGACGACGGGATGTCCTGCCCGCCGGTGGCCGCCGAGTAGTTGTTGTCGACGATCACGAACACGTTGTCCTGCTGGTTAAACACCGCGTTGGCGATGCCGGACGTGAGGCCGTTGTGCCAGAAGCCGCCGTCGCCCATGATCGCGACCGCCTTGTTGCCGGCGCCGAGCTGCGCGCCGGCGGCGAACGCCGAAGCGCTCGCGCCGCCGAGGCCGTAGCCCATCGTCGTCGCGCCGAGGTTGAACGGCGGCATGATCGAGAACAGGTGGCAGCCGATGTCGGCCGACACGTGGTGCATGCCGAGCTCGCGCTCGACGAGCTTGAACGACGAGAAGATCGGCCGCTCCGGGCAGCCGACGCAAAGGCCCGGCGGGCGCGGCGGCAGCAGCGTGGCGAGTTCGGCCGCTGCGGTCGCGGTCGATGTCGGGGCGGCGCTTGCAGCGGCGGCGTCGTCCGCCGCCGCGACCGCGAGGGCGACGGCTGTGGCGGCATCCGCAGTCGCCGGCGCAGGGGCCGCCGTTGCCAGCCGCGCGGCCGGCGCGCCAGCCGCGCGCGCCGCGGCCGGGCCCGCCGCGCCGGCCGCCGTGTTCGCACCCG
>CAZKCJ010000043.1:0-4652 GCA_964550885.1 uncultured Rubrivivax sp.
TGTTCATGCGGTCTTGCCAGCGGCACAAAGCGGTCAACTGCCGGAAGTAGGCTCATGGCCTCTACGGGTTTGACAAGCGCTCGTGCCTGTGGGTTGGGGCCTCGGGCCGCGAAGCAGCTTGAAGTCGCAGCGCGACGGGTCGGAAAAAACAATGGCCGCCCCGGGGCGAGACGGCCATCGAGCATGCCGCCGGCCGCACCTCGCGGCGACGCCGGCGGCGGCGTCAGGCGAGCTGGGCCTTGACCTTCTCGACGATCGCGCCGAAGGCCGCCGGGTCGTTGACCGCCAGGTCGGCCAGCACCTTGCGGTCGATGCCGATCTCGGCCTTGCGCAGCCCGGCCATGAAGCGGCTGTAGCTGACGCCGAGCTCGCGCGAGGCCGCGTTGATCCGCGCGATCCACAGCTGGCGGAACACCCGCTTGCGCGTGCGCCGGTCGCGGTACGCGTACTGGCCCGCCTTCATCACCGCCTGCTTGGCGATGCGGAAGACGTTCTTGCGGCGGCCGCGGTAGCCCTTGGCCAGCGCGAGGATCTTCTTGTGGCGCGCGTGCGCCGTCACACCACGTTTGACGCGAGGCATCTGTCGGTCCTCCCGCTTACAGGCCCGCGAACGGCAACATCGCCGCCACGGAGCCGACGTCGGCGTCGTGCACCTGCTTCGCGCCGCGCAGGTGGCGCTTGCGGGCAGTCGACTTCTTCGTGAGGATGTGGCGCTTGAAGGCGCCGCCGCGCTTCACGGTGCCGCCGGGGCGCACGCGGAAGCGCTTGGCTGCGCCGCTCTTGGTCTTCATCTTGGGCATTGCTGCTCCTTTTGCTCTCGGATTGCCCCGCCAGGCGACCGCGCGCTGCACGCGCGATGCTTGTCCGGCCTGACGCAGGCTTCTGGGCCCCGCGGCCCGGGTCGGCGACCCAGGCCGCGAAGTTCGGTGGTTGCTACTTTCGTTTCGGTGCCAGCACCATGATCATCTGCCGCCCTTCCAGCTTGGGCATGTGCTCGACGACGGCGATGTCGGCCAGTTCGTCGCGGATGCGCTCCAGCAGCCGCATGCCGATCTCCTGGTGGGTGATCTCGCGGCCGCGGTAGCGCAGCGTGACCTTGCCCTTGTCGCCGTCCTCGCCGATGAAGCGGCGCAGGTTGCGCATCTTGATCGCGTAGTCGCCTTCGTCGGTGCCCGGGCGGAACTTGACTTCCTTGATCTCGATGATCTTCTGCTTCGCCTTGGCTTCGGCCGCCTTCTTCTGCTCGAGGTACTTGAACTTGCCGTAGTCCATCAGCCGGCACACCGGCGGGTCGGCGGTGGCAGCGATCTCGACCAGATCCACGTCGAGCTCCCCGGCCATGCGCAGCGCCTCGTGCGTGGGGACGATGCCCAGCGGCTCGTTGTTGACGCCGTTGAGCCGCACCTGCGGCACCATGATCTCGCGGTTCAGCCGGTGCTTGCGCTCCGCATTCGGAATGCGGCGCTCCATGAACGATGTAGCGATGGTATCGACCCCTCTCGCGCGACCCGAAGGCATCCGGGCCGCAAAGACGACGAATGCGCGCCGAGCGCTTCAGACCTTGCGGTCAATGTCGTCGGCCAGCCTTGCGGCGAAAGCACCGATCGACATTGCGCCTAGATCCTGGTTGCCCCGGGCGCGCACCGAAACGGCTCCGTCTGCCTTCTCCTTGTCGCCGACGACCAGGATGTACGGAACCTTCTGCAACGAATGGCCGCGGATTTTATAGGTGATTTTTTCGCTGCGCAAATCGGCCTCGACCCTAAGCCCTTGTTTTTGCAGCATTTTCGCCACCTCGCCGGCATACGCCGCGTGCGCGTCGGTGATCGACGCGACCACCGCCTGCACCGGCGCGAGCCAGGCCGGCAGCGCGCCGGCGTGCTGCTCGATCAGGATCCCGATGAAGCGCTCGAGGCTGCCGACGATCGCGCGATGCAGCATCACCGGGTGGCGGCGCGTGTCGTCCTCGGCGACGTAGACCGCGTCGAGCCGCTCGGCCATCGAGAAGTCGACCTGCATCGTCCCGCACTGCCACTGCCGGCCGATCGCGTCCTTCAGCGTGTACTCGATCTTCGGGCCGTAGAAGGCGCCTTCGCCCGGGCTGATCTGGAAGTCCACGCCGGAGCGGCGCAGGCTCTCCATCAGCGCCTGCTCGGCCTTGTCCCAGACTTCGTCGGAGCCGATGCGCGCATCGGGCCTTGTTGCGACCTTGTAGATGATCTCGGTGAAGCCGAAGTCGGCATAGACCTGCTGCAGCAGCGCGGTGTAGGCGACGCACTCGGGGAGGATCATGTCCTCGGTGCAGAAGATGTGGCCGTCGTCCTGCGTGAACGCGCGCACCCGCATCACGCCGTGCAGCCCGCCGCTGGGCTCGTTGCGGTGGCAGGCGCCGAACTCGCCGTAGCGCAGCGGCAGGTCGCGATAGCTCTTGATGCCCTGCTTGAAGATCAGGATGTGGCCCGGGCAGTTCATCGGCTTCAACGCGTACTCGCGCTTCTCCGACTCGGTCGTGAACATGTTCTCGCGGTACTTGCCCCAGTGCCCGGTCTTCTCCCACAGGCCCTGGTCGAGGATCTGCGGCCCCCGCACCTCCTGGTAGCCGTTGTCGCGGTAGACGCGGCGCATGTACTGCTCGACCTGCTGCCAGATCGTCCAGCCCTTCGGGTGCCAGAACACCGTTCCCGGCGCGTGTTCGTCGAAGTGGAACAGGTCAAGCTCGCGGCCGAGCCTGCGGTGATCGCGCCGCTCGGCCTCCTCGAGCATGCGCAGGTAGGCCTGCAGCTCTTCCTTCGTCGCCCACGCGGTGCCATAGATCCGCTGCAGCATCTCGTTGCGGTGATCGCCGCGCCAGTACGCGCCGGCGACCTTCATCAGCTTGAAGTGGCGCAGCTTGCCGGTGCTCGGCACGTGCGGGCCGCGGCACAGATCCTCGAAGGCGCCCTCGCGGTACAGCGAGACCTCCTCGCCCGCCGGGATGCTCGAGATGAGCTCGGCCTTGTAGTGCTCGCCGATGCCCTTGAAGTAGGCCACCGCCTCGTCGCGCGGCAGCACCCGGCGCACGACCTTCTCGTCCTTGGCGGCGAGCTCGGTCATGCGCTGTTCAATCGCCGCGAGATCCTCGGGCGTGAACGGGCGCTTGTACGCAAAGTCGTAGTAGAAGCCGTTCTCGATCACCGGGCCGATCGTCACCTGCGCATCGGGGAACAGCTCCTTGACCGCGTAGGCCAGCAGGTGCGCAGTCGAGTGGCGGATCAGGTCGACGCCGTCGGCGCTCTTGTCGGTGACGATCGCCAGCGTCGCGTCGGCCGCGATCAGGTGGTCCAGGTCGACCAGGCGCGCGCCGTCGCCGCTGCCAACCTTGCCGGCGAGCGCCGCCTTGGCCAGGCCGGGGCCGATCGACGCGGCGACTTCGGCGACCGTGACCGGGCCGGGATAGTCGCGGCGCGAGCCGTCGGGCAGCGTGATCGAGATCATGTTCTACGGGCTCCGGAAACGAAAAACGCGGTCCACGGACCGCGCTTCGTCAAGGATTGCAGGGGAAGGTGCAGGCGTGACGGCGCGACCGCTCAGGCGGCTCGGACCCGGCGCGTAGTTCGCGGTGTCACAACCATGGTGCCTTTCCCGTTCCTTGTGGCTTGATCGATGCGCCGATTGTAGGTCAGCCTGCGGGCCCGGTCGGCGGCAGGCCGGCCACGGCCAGCAGGCCCGCGCCGACCATGACCTGGTTCACGCGGCTGCGGCGGCCTGGGCGCGCGCGCGCGTGCGCTTGCCCAGGCCGCTCAAGTCAGCGCCGGCGGCGGCCGATAGGGCAGCGATGAGCCCCGACAACCGGCGCCCGCCGGTTCCCTGCCGCCGCTGCCCGCATCGGCACCATCGGTCGTCGCGTGCGCGCCCGCCGCAGGCTGCGCGCACGCGCATCGCGCCGCGCGCCACACGCAGGTAGTCCCCGGTGCCCTCGCCGCTGGCCACGCTGTCCGCGCCGCTCGTGCCGCCGCTGCTCGGGCTGCTGACCGCGGTGCTTGGCGCCTACGTCGCGCTGGACCTCGGGCAGCGCGCACACCGGCTGCAGGGCAAGGCCCGCGACCCGTGGCTGATTGCCGCAGCGGCGGCGCTGGCCGTGGCCTGCTGGTCGGCGCAGGTACTGGCGCTGAGCAGCATCTTCGACGCCTTCGACACCGGCTTCGAGCCCGGCCTGACGATCCTGGCCGCGGTGCTGGGCTTCGCCGGCGCGCTGCTCGGGCTGCGCCGCTGGCTCGCGGCCGCGCCGTCGCCGCGCACGGCGCTCGCCGGCGCGGCGCTGCTCGCAACCGGCGTGCTGATGCTGCAGGTGCTGCTGCTGGACGCGGTCGGCCTGACGCCGCGGGTGCGCTGGCATCCGGGCTGGCTGCTGCTGGCCTGGCTGGTCGCCGCCGGCGGCCTGGCGGGCGCCGCCGTCGTCGGCGGCGGCGGCCCGCCGCGCGCGCTGCCGGCGATCCCGCCGCTGCGAGCGGCGGCGGCGGCGCTGCTGGCGGCCGCGGCGGTGCTCGGCGCGCAGGCGCTGGGCATCGAGGCGGCCCAACTGCAGCACCTGAGGCCGCTGCCCGATGAGACGCTGATCCGCAGCCCGACGCTGGCCATCGCCGCCGGCGTCGGCAGCCTGGAGCTGCTGCTGG
>CAZKCJ010000043.1:4715-5447 GCA_964550885.1 uncultured Rubrivivax sp.
ACCCGCGCGCCCTTCGAAGGCACGATTGCGCAGGCGCTGCAGCGGGCCGACGCACGGCAGGCCCAGGCGGCGCTGCTGCTGGTGGGCGTCGACGGCTTCCGGCAGATCAACGACAGCTACGGGCACCAGGTCGGAGACCGGGTCCTGGCCGGCATCGCGCAGCGGCTGCGCGAGCTGGTGGCACTGCCGCAGCTGGCGCGGCTGGGCGGCGACGAGTTCGTGATCCTGCTCGACGGCGACGACGCCGCGCAGCAGGCGCAGGCGCTGGCTGCGCAGCTGCTGGACGCGGTCGCCCGGCCGTTCAGCATCGACGGCCAGGCGATCACGCTGAGCGCGTCGATCGGCGTGGCCGTGTATCCGCAGCACGGCGCGGTGCAGGCGCTGATCAGCCACGCGGGCGTCGCCGCGCGCGCGGCCAAGACCGCGGGCGGCGCGACCCACGCGCTGTTCGAGCCGGGCATGATCCGCGACACCCACGAGCAGGCCGAGCTGCTGCGCGATCTGCGCGTGGCGCTGGCGCGCAAGCAGCTCGCGCTGTACTACCAGCCGAAGGTGCACGCGCCCAGCGGCCAGATCACCGGCGTCGAGGCGCTGCTGCGCTGGCACCACCCGCAGCGCGGGCTGGTGAGCCCGGCGGTGTTCATCCCGCTGGCCGAGCACAGCGGCCTGATCCGGTCGCTGGGCGCGTGGGTCATCGACGAGGCCTGCCGGCAGGCGCGGCAGTGGCGCGAC
>CAZKCJ010000043.1:5457-13344 GCA_964550885.1 uncultured Rubrivivax sp.
CTGCGCATGCGCGTGGCGATCAACCTGTCGCCGCACCAGGTGCGCGACGCCGACCTGGCGCTGCGGGTCGAGGCGGCGCTGCGCACCCACCAGATCAAGGCCGAGCTGCTGACCTGCGAGATCACCGAGGCGATCGCGCTGGAGGACACCGAGGCCACCTTCCAGGCGATCCAGGGGCTCGCCGCGCTGGGCGTGCACATCTCGATCGACGACTTCGGCTCCGGCTACTCGAGCCTGGCCTACCTGCGCCGGCTGCCGGCGCACGAGCTGAAGATCGACCGCAGCTGCGTGCTCGACCTGGAGACCAGCCCCGAGGCCTGCCAGATCGCGCAGGCGGTGGTCAAGCTCGCGCAGGCGCTGAAGCTCAAGGTGGTCGCCGAGGGCGTCGAGACCGACGGGCAGTACCGGATCCTGCGCGGCCTGGGCTGCGACGAACTGCAGGGCTTCCTGTTCGCCGCGCCGATGACCGCGCAGGCGGTGGCGCTGTGGGCGACCGACGACGCCGGTCCGCGCTCGCTGCAGTTCCGCGAATCGCTGTTCCAGCCGACCGGGGTATTCGCCGACGTTTAGGCGACCGCGGCCGGCCCTCAGACCAGCCTGACCAGCTGCTTGCCGAAGTTGCGGCCGGCGAGCAGGCCGAGCAAGGCCTCGGGCGCGCGCTCGATGCCGTCGACGATCGACTCGCGGTACTGCAGCGTGCCCGCCGCGACCCGAGCGCCCAGCTCCTGCAGCGCCTTCGGCCACAGCTCGAGGTGCTCGCTGACGATGAAGCCCTGCACCTTCATCCGGTTGACCAGGATCAGCTGCGGCGCCGCCAGCGGGATCGGCTCGCCGTTGTAGCCGGCGATCAGCCCGCACAGCGCGATCCGGCTGAACGCGTTCATGCGCAGCATCACCGCGTCGAGGATCCAGCCGCCGACGTTCTCGAAGGCGCCGTCGATGCCGTCGGGGCAAGCGGCCTTCAGCGCCGCGGCCAGCGCCTTCGCGTTCGCGTGCGCGCGGTGGTCGATGCAGGCGTCGAAGCCGAACTCCTCGGTCACCGCGCGGCACTTCTCGGGCCCGCCGGCCACGCCCACCGCGCGACAGCCCCGGGCCTTGGCGAGCTGGCCGACGACCGAGCCGACTGCACCGCTGGCGGCGCTGACCACCACCGTCTCGCCGGCCTTCGGTTCGATGATCGTGTTCAGCCCGACCCACGCCGTCACCCCGGGCATGCCGAGCACGCCGAGGTAGGCCGACAGCGGCACCCGGGTCGCGTCGACCTTGCGCAGCTGGCCGCGGGCCGCGGCGTCGACCACCTGGTACTGCTGCCAGCCGCCCATGCCGACCACGCGGTCGCCGACACGGTAGGCGTCGCTGCGCGACGCGATCACCTCGCCGACCGTGCCGCCCTGCATCACCTCGTGCAGCGGCTGCGGCGCGGCGTAGCTCTTGCGGTCATCCATGCGGCCGCGCATGTACGGGTCGACGCTCAGGAAGTGGTGCCGCACCAGCACCTGCCGGTCCTGCAGCTCGGGCACCGCGGCCTCGACCAGCCGGAAGTTGTCGGCCGATGGCGCGCCGGTCGGCCGCGACACCAGGTGCCACTGTCGGTTGCTCAGGCTCATGCGTTGCTCCAGTCGGTGCTCGTGTGCCCGACGAGTATGCCGTGCGTCGATTCGCGCCACTGCCGCCCGGGTGCGCCGCCCGGGTGCGCCGTCCGGGTGCGCCGCGCGCTGCGTGGCGCCAGCAGTCGCCACGATCCGGTCCCGCCTGCGCGCGGGCCGCACCGGCCGCACCGGCCACGCTCAGGGCCGGCGCGCGCGCACGCCAATCAGCAGCACACCGGCGACCACCGCGAGCGCGCCGGCGGCCAGCGTGCTCCAGCCGGCCAGCAGGTGCTGATCGGTCAGCCACAGCCCGATGCCGGCGACGAACAGGCCGCCGTAGATCAGCGCCCAGATCAATCGTTCGAGGGCGGCGGTGCGGCGCGGCATGGGCTTGCCGGTTGGCGGCCGACTCTCAGAACGCGTCGTCGGGCAGCTCGCGGCAGACCGACTCGCGCGCGGCCACCGGCAGCAGCCACGCGTCGATCTTCGGCAGCTCGTACGCGTAGAAGTAGCGCATCGCCGCCAATCGCCCGGCGTGCGCGCTGCCTGCGGCTGCGCCGCTGCAGGCCGCCAGGTCCAGCCACAGCCAGGCGAGCACCACGTGGCCGAAGGCCTGCAGGTACGGGGTCGCGTTGGCCAGCGCCGCTTCCGGTTCGGCGTCGAGCCAGGCGGCGCGCGTTGCCGACTCGAGCAGCTGCCAGGCCGAGCCGAGCTGCCGCGCCGCCGCCGCCAGCGCTGGCTGCGCCGCCGCGCTGCGCCGCGTGCGTTGCACCCGCGCGGCCAGCGCGCGCAGGCCGGCACCCTCGTCCTGCCGCAGCTTGCGGCCTAGCAGGTCGATCGCCTGGATCCCGTGGCTGCCCTCGTGGATCATGTTCAGCCGGTTGTCGCGCCAGTACTGCTCGACCGGGAAGTCGCGGGTGTAGCCGTAGCCGCCGAGCACCTGGATCGCGAGCGAGTTGGCCTCCAGGCACCACTGGCTCGGCCAGCTCTTGGCGACCGGCGTCAGCAGCTCGAGCAGCAGCGCCGCGTCGCGCGCCGCGCGCTCGTCGCCACTGCGCTGCTCGTCGACCAGCCGCGCGCAGTACAGCGTCAGCGCCAGCCCGCCCTCGGCGTAGGCCTTCTGCGCCAGCAGCATCCGGCGCACGTCGGCGTGCCGCAGGATCGGCACCTGCGGCTGCGCGGGGTCCTTGCCGGCCGGGCCGATCGCACGGCCCTGCAGCCGGGTGCGCGCGTAGGCCAGGCTCGCCTCGTAGCCGGCCATCCCCAGCGCCGCCGCGCCCAGGCCGACGCCGATCCGCGCCTCGTTCATCAGGTGGAACATGCAGCGCAAGCCGTCGCCCGCGGCGCCGACGCGGTAGCCGATCGCGCCGGCCGCGCCGCGCGGCTGGTGGCGGCCTTCGCCGAAGTTCAGCAGCGTGTTGATCGTGCCGCGGTAGCCGAGCTTGTGGTTCAGCCCGGCGACGACCACGTCGTTGCGCTCGCCGGTCAGCGCGCCGTCGGCGTCGACCAGCAGCCGCGGCACGACGAACAGCGAGATCCCCTTGGTGCCGGGTACGACGTGGCCGTCGGCGTCGGCGATCTTGGCGAGCACCAGGTGCACGATGTTCTCGCCGAGCTCGTGCTCGCCGCCCGAGATCCACATCTTGTTGCCGCGCAGCCGGTAGCGCGGGCCCAGCGGGTCGGCCTCGTAGTCGACGCCGTCGGGCAGCGCCCGGGTGGTGATGTCGCCCAGGCTGGAGCCGGCCTGCGGCTCGCTCAGGCACATCGTGCCGAACCAACGGCCGCTGAACTCGGCGCGCGCGAACACCTCGCGCTGCCGCGGCGTGCCGTGCGCCATCAGCAGGTTGGCGTTGCCCACCGTCAGCAGCGCGTACGCGCTCAGCGCGATGCTCGCCTGGTGGAACAGCGCATTGCCCGCCATCTCGACCACGCAGGGCAGCTGCAGCCCGCCGATCGCCGCGTCCTGCGCGGCCGCGAGCATGCCCGAGCCGGCGTACGCGGCCAGCGCGGCGCGGGTCGACTCCGGCAGCCACGCGCGCTCGCCGTCCAGCCGCGGCTCCTGCTGGTCGGCGATGCGGTTGGCCGGCGCGAACTGCTCGCGCGCGATCCGCTCGCAGGTGTCGAGCACCGCGGCGAAGGTCTCGCGCGAATGGTCGGCGAAGCGCGGCCGGCGGGTCAGCGCGTCGACCTCGAGCCAGTCGTGCAGCAGGAAGTCCAGCGTCGCGCGCATCGGCTTCAGGCGCTGCCTGGCAGCCGCTCGGTAGCGACCAGCGCCATCGTCGCCGCCGCGCGCAGCACGTGCACGCGCTCGGTGCCGCGCAGCGCGTAGACGTCGGCCTCGGTGAAGCTGAGCAGCCGCCCCGGCTTGAGCACGTGCGCCGTGCACACCAGCCGCTCGCCGCGCGCGGCGCGCAGCAGCCGGATCGACAGCTCGGCGGTGATCACGACGAAGCCCGCGGGCGCCAGCGTCTGCGCGGCCGCGCCCATCGAATGGTCGGCCAGGCTGGTCATCACCCCGGCGTGCACCTGGCCGGTGTGCTGGTGGTGGCGCGGCGCCAGCATGAGCTCAGTGTCGATACGCCCGGCCTCGACCGCGGTCGGGGTCACGCCCAGGTCGACCATGAACGGTGCGCGCGCGAAGAACGCGCGCGCGTCGTCGAGTGTCGGCATCGTCGCGGCGGCCTGCATCGCTGCCTGCGCTCAGCCGCGGCGCGGGCGCTGCCCGCTCGCCCCGGGTCCACTACCGGCTGCCGCCGCGCGCGCCCGCGCGCCCCGGCAGCCGCCGCGGCGCGGTCTCACAGCACCTCGAACACGCCGGCCGCGCCCATGCCGCCGCCGATGCACATCGTGACCAGCACCCGCTTCGCGCCGCGTCGCCGCCCTTCGATCAGCGCGTGGCCGGTCAGCCGCTGGCCGCTGACGCCGTACGGGTGGCCGATCGCGATCGCGCCGCCGCTGACGTTGAGCCGGTCCATCGGGATGCCCAGCCGATCGGCGCAGTACAGCACCTGCACCGCGAAGGCCTCGTTCAGCTCCCACAGGTCGATGTCCTCGACCTTCAGGCCCAGCCGCTGCAGCACCTTCGGCACCGCGAACACCGGGCCGATGCCCATCTCGTCGGGCTCGCAGCCGGCGACCGCGAAGCCGAGGAAGCGGCCCAGCGGCTTCAGGTTCTGGCGCTGCGCGTAGGCATCGCTGACCACCACGCAGGCGCCGGCGCCGTCGCTGAACTGGCTGGCGTTGCCGGCGGTGATCACGCCGCCGGGCAGCGCCGGGCGGATGTCCTTGATGCCGTCGACGGTGGTGCCCGGGCGCAGGCCCTCGTCGGCGCTGATCGTCAGCTCCTTGGTGCGGATGCCGTTGCGCGGGTCGGCGACACCGGCGGTCACGGTGCAGGCGACCAGCTCCTCGTCGAACTTGCCGGCCGCCTGCGCCGCGCAGGCCTTCTGCTGGCTGGCCGCGCCGTACTCGTCCATCCGCTCCTTCGGGATCCGGTAGCGGCTGGCGACGTTCTCGGCGGTCTGCAGCATGCTCATGTAGATCGCCGGCTTGTGCTCGTGCAGCCAGCCCTCGACCAGCATGTGCTGGTTCATCTCCTGCTGCACGCAGGAGATGCTCTCGACCCCGCCGGCCACGTACAGCTCGCCCTCGCCGGCGATGATCCGCTGCGCGGCCAGCGCGATCGTCTGCAGCCCGCTCGAGCAGAAGCGGTTGACGGTGACGCCGGCGACCGTGACCGGCAGCCCGGCACGCAGCGCAATCTGGCGCGCGATGTTCGCGCCGGTCGCACCCTCCGGGGTCGCGCAGCCCATCAGCACGTCCTCGACCGCGGCCGGGTCGACGCCGGCGCGCTCGATCGCAGCCTTGACGACGATGCCGCCGAGGGTGGCGCCGTGGGTCATGTTGAACGCGCCCTTCCAGCTCTTGGCCAGAGGGGTGCGGGCAGTGGAGACGATGACGGCGTCGGTCATGACGGTTCCTTCGGGCGTTGGCGGCGCAGCCGGCGGTCGACCGCCGCCGGCTGTGGCCGGCGGGTCGACGCGGGCTGCCTCAGGTGAAGCTCCCGCTCTGGTCAGCCAGCTTCGCCAGCAGCGGCGCCGGCTGCCAGAACGCCTGGTCGTCGTGCGGGTTGCGGGCGAAGCGCTGCATCGCCTGCACCACGTTGAACAGGCCCACGGTGTCGGCGTAGCACATCGGCCCGCCACGCCACACCGGGAAGCCGTAGCCGGTCAGGTAGACCATGTCGATGTCGCTGGCCTTGCTGGCGATGCCCTCGTCCAGGATCCTCGCGCCCTCGTTGACCAGCGCGTACACCAGCCGCTGCACGATCTCGTCGTCGCCGATCTTGCGCGGCTGGATGCCGAGCTCGGCGCGGTGCTGCTCGATCAGCCCGGCGACCACGCTGCTGACGATCGCGTCGCGCTTGCCGGGCTTGTAGTCGTACCAGCCGGCCCCGGTCTTCTGACCGAAGCGGCCCAGCTCGCACACCAGGTCGGCGGTGCGGCTGTAGCGCAGCTCGGGCCGCTCGAGCGCGCGGCGCTTGCGAATCGCCCAGCTGATGTCGTTGCCGGCCAGGTCGCTCATCCGGAACGGGCCCATCGCGAAGCCGAACTTCTCGATCGCCTTGTCGACCTGCTGCGGCGTGCAGCCTTCGTCGAGCAGGAAGCCCGCCTGGCGCGCGTACTGCTCGATCATCCGGTTGCCGATGAAGCCGTCGCACACGCGCGCGACCACCGCGGTCTTGCGGATCCTGCGGGCCAGCGCCATCACCGTGGCGAGCACCTCCTTCGCGGTCTGCTCGCCGCGCACCACCTCCAGCAGCTTCATCACGTTGGCCGGGCTGAAGAAGTGCATGCCCAGCACGTCCTGCGGCCGCTGGGTCGCCGCCGCGATCCGGTTCACGTCGAGCGTGCTGGTGTTGGTCGCGAGGATCGCGCCGGGCTTGCAGACCGCGTCGAGCTTGCGGAAGACCTGCTCCTTGACGTCCATTTCCTCGAACACCGCCTCGATCACCAGGTCTGCGTCCCGGATCGCGTCGTAGGCCAGCGCGGGCTGCAGCAGCGCGATGCGCTGCTCGTACTTGGCCGCATCGAGCTTGCCCTTCCTGACCTGCGCCTCGTAGTTCTTGCGGATCACGCCGACGCCGCACTCCAGCGCCTCCTGCTTGGCCTCCAGGATCACGACCGGGAGGCCGGCGTTCAGGAAGTTCATCGCGATCCCGCCGCCCATCGTGCCGGCGCCGATCACCGCGACCCGCTCGACCTTGCGCTGCGGCGTGTCGTCGGGCACGTCGGGGATCTTCGACGCCGCGCGCTCGCCGAAGAACGCGTGGCGCAGCGCCTTGCTCTGCGGCGACCAAATCAGGCCGACGAAGGTCTCGCGCTCGAAGCGCAGGCCATCGTCGAACGGCCGCTTGACCGCCGCCTCGACGCAGTCCACGCACTTGCCCGGCGCGACCAGGTTCTTGGCCATCGCCTTGACCGTGTTGCGCGCGAAGCCGAAGTAGCCGTCGGGGTTCGGGTGCAGCGCCTTGCGGTCGCGCACCCGCGGCAGCGGCCGCTGCGCGGCGACTTCCAGCGCGAACGCGACCGCCCCCGCCACCAGCTCGCCGTCGATCACCCGGTCGAACAGCTTCTGGCCGGGGATCGCCGCCAGCAGTTCGCTCTTCACCGGCTCGCCGCTGGCGATCATGTTCAGCGCGTGCTCCACGCCGAGTGCGCGCGGCAGCCGCTGCGTGCCGCCGGCACCGGGCACCAGCCCGAGCTTGACCTCGGGCAGCGCGACCTGGGTGCCGGGTGCGGCCACCCGGTAGTGGCAGCCCAGCGCCAGCTCCAGCCCGCCGCCCATGCACACGCCGTGCACGGCGGTGACCACCGGCTTGGCGCTGGCCTCGACCTGCAGGATCAGGCTCAGCAGGTTCGGCTCGGCCACCGCCTTGGGCGTGCCGAACTCGCGGATGTCGGCGCCGCCACAGAACACCCGGCCGGCGCCGGTGATCACGATCGCCTGCACCGCGGGATCGGCGTTGGCGCGGTCGACGCCATCAGCCACGCTGCGCCGCGTCGCGTAGCCCAGCCCGTTGACCGGCGGGTTGTTCAGCGTGATCACGGCGACCGCGCCGCGGAGTTCGTAGCTGGCTGTCATCGGCGACCTCGGGCCGGGTGCGCTCAGCGGCACCCCGCGAACGATTCTAGGTGCTGCACCCGCGAGCGCCGCAGCGCGCGCACCGCCGCGCGCCCGCTGCGGCCGCGGTGGCGCCGGCACTGCCGGCAGCCGGGCTGCGGCCCGTCGTCGGGCT
>CAZKCJ010000044.1:0-13247 GCA_964550885.1 uncultured Rubrivivax sp.
CGTACCAGGTGGCCGTCGGCAGCACGACGTCCGAGTACAGGCAGGTGGTGCTCATCCGGAAGTCGAGCGTGACCAGCAGGTCGAGCTTGCCCTCGGGCGCCTGGTCGTGCCACTTGACCTCGGCCGGCTTCTCGTCGCCCGCGCCCAGGTCCTTGCCCTGCACGCCGCTGGTGGTGCCCAGCAGATGCTTGCAGAAATACTCGTGGCCCTTGCCCGAGCTGCCCAGCAGGTTCGAGCGCCAGACGAACAGGTTGCGCGGCCAGTTCTGCGGCGCATCCGGGTCCTCGCAGCTCAGCTGCAGCGTGCCGTCGCGCAGGCCGCGCACCACGTAGTCCTTCGGGTCCAGCCCGGCGGCGGTCGCGTCGCGCACCACCTGCAGCGGGTTGGTCTTGAGCTGCGGCGCTGAAGGCAGCCAGCCCATGCGCTCGGCGCGCACGTTGTAGTCGATCATGTGTCCGCCCCAGGTGGCCGGGTCGGCCAGCGGCGACGCGATCTCCTCCATCCGCAGCTTCTCGTAGCGCCACTGGTCGGTGTGCGCGTAGAAGAAGCTGGTCGAGTTCTGCTGCCGCGGCGGGCGGATCCAGTCGAGCGCGAAGGTCAGCGCGGTCCAGCCGGTCTGCGGCCGCAGCTTCTCCTGGCCGACGTAGTGCGCCCAGCCGCCACCGCTCTTGCCGACGCAGCCGCACAGCATCAGCAGGTTGATCACCCCGCGATAGTTCATGTCGCAGTGGTACCAGTGGTTCATGCCGGCGCCGATGATCACCATCGAGCGGCCCGAGGTCTTCTCGGCGTTGTCGGCGAACTGGCGCGCGACGGTGATCACCTGCGCGCGCGGCACGCCGGTGATGCGCTCCTGCCAGGCCGGCGTGTAGGCCGCGTCGTCGTCGTAGCTGCCCGCACCGCTGCCCAGGCCGCGGTCGATGCCGTACTGCGCCGCCTGCAGGTCGAAGACGGTGGCCACCAGCACGCCGGCCTGCGCGCCGGCCGCGCCCAGCTGCAGCCGCACCACCGGCACCTTGACCCGGTTGACCGCGCCGGTCTGGTCGTTGGCGTTGAAGTGCGGCGTGGCGACGCCGCCGAAGTACGGCAGCGCGACCTCGACCACCTCGTGCGCCTGCGCGCCGCCCTCGTCCTCGAGCACCGACAGCTTGAGCTTCAGCGGCGCGCCGTCGCGTGCGTCGCGGTCCTCGAGGTTCCAGCGGCCGGCGTCGGCGCGTCCCTCCGGACCCCAGCGGAAGCCGATCGAGCCGTTGGGCGGCACGACGCGCCCGGCGCTGTCGAAGGCAACCGTCTTCCACTCCGGGTTGTTGCCTTGCCCGAGCGCGTCGCCGAAGTCGCTCGCGCGCACGAACTGGTCGGGCACCAGCACCTGGCTGCCGTCGGGCAGCGTGTGCTCGCGCAGCTTCACCAGCATCGGCAGGTCGGTGTAGCGGCGCGCGTAGTCATCGAAGTAGGGCGCGCGCCGCTCGAAGTAGAACTCCTTGAGCACGACGTGGCCGAAGGCCATCGCCAGCGCAGCGTCGGTGCCCTGCTTCGGGTGCAGCCACAGGTCGCCGAGCTTGGCGACCTCGGAGTAGTCGGGGCTGATCGAGACGATCTTGGTGCCCTTGTAGCGCACCTCGGTGAAGAAGTGCGCGTCGGGCGTGCGCGTCTGCGGGACGTTGCTGCCCCAGGCGATGATGAAGCCGCTGTTGTACCAATCGGCGCTCTCGGGCACGTCGGTCTGCTCGCCCCAGATCTGCGGGCTGGACGGCGGCAGGTCGCAGTACCAGTCGTAGAAGCTCAGGCACACGCCGCCGATCAGCGACAGGTAGCGCGCGCCCGCGGCGTAGCTGATCATGCTCATCGCCGGGATCGGCGAGAAGCCGATCACGCGGTCGGGCCCGTGGGTCTTGACGGTGTAGACGTTGGCCGCGGCGATCAGCCGGTTGACCTCGTCCCAGCTGGAGCGCACGAAGCCGCCCATGCCGCGCACCTTCTGCCAGTCGCGCCGCGCCTCGGGGTTCTCGACCAGGCTCGCCCAGGCGTGGACCGGATCCTTGTGCGCCGTCAGCGCCGCGCGCCAGCGCTCGAGCAGCCGGCCGCGCACCATCGGGTACTTCAGCCGGTTGGCGCTGTACAGGTACCAGCTGTAGCTCGCGCCGCGCGCGCAGCCGCGCGGCTCGTGGTTGGGCAGGTCGGGACGCGTGCGCGGATAGTCGGTCTGCTGCGTCTCCCAGGTGACGATGCCGCCCTTCACGTAGATCTTCCAGCTGCACGAGCCGGTGCAGTTGACACCATGGGTGCTGCGCACGATCTTGTCGTGCGCCCAGCGGTTGCGGTATGCGTCCTCCCAGGTGCGGTCCTCGCCGGTGACGCGGCCGTGGCCTTCGGCGAAGCTTTCGCGCGGCAGCGTGAAGTGGACCAGGCGATCGAGGAAGTGGCTCATGAAAAAGTCCTCAGCAGGGAAGGGAACGCGGCCGCCGGCGCGTCAGCACGGCAGCGGCGCGTGGCGGCGGGCAAAGTACCACCAGGTAACGATCAGGCAAGCTAGGTAAAACACCGCGAACGCGTGCAGCGCCGCGTCGGGGCTGCCGGTCCAGGCGATCGAGCTGCCCAAGGCCTTGGGCACGAAGAAGCCGCCGAAGGCGCCGATCGCCGCGGCGAAGCCGATCGCGGCTGCGGCCTCGTGCTCGCCGGCGCGCGCGGCCTGCTCGCGCGCGGCCGGCTGGCGCCCCGCCGCGCGCTGGCGCTGGCCGACGTAGACCGCGGGGATCATCCGCAGGCTGCTGCCGGTGCCGATGCCCGAGGCCAGGAACAGCAGCGCGAAGGCGCCGGTGGCCGCGGCGAAGCTGCTCGGCTGCGCCGCCTGCGGCAGGCTGGCCAGTAGAGCGCAGACGCCGCCGAGCAGCGCCGCGAAGCTCCACAGCGTGACGCGCGCCGCACCGAAGCGATCGGCCAGCACGCCGCCCGCAAGCCGCCCGCAGGCCGCGGCCAGCGGCCCGAGCCAGGCAAGCTGCAGCACCGGCGCGGCCGGGAAGGCCAGCGCCGCCAGCAGCGGCGCGCCGGCTGCTAGGCCGATCAGGCTGCCGAAGCTGCCCAGGTACAGCAGCGCCAGCGGCCAGGTGTGGCGCAGACGCGCGACCCGCGCCTGCTCGGCCAGCCCGCCGCGCTGGTCGGCCAGATCATCGGTGCCGAGCCAGCACACCAGCGCGCCGAACGCGATGAACGGCACCCAGACGAAGCCGGCGTTCTGCAGCCACACCGGTTCACCCGCCACGCCGGCCTGCGGCGCACCACCGAGCGCACCGAGCAGGCTCACGCCGATCATCAGCGGCACCAGCGCCTGCGCGAGCGCGATTCCCAGGCTGCCCAGCGCCGCCACCAGACCGAGCGCCGGGCCCTTGTGCGCGCGCGGATAGAAGAAGCCCACGTGCGCGATCGAGCTCGCGAAGTTGCCGCCACCCAGGCCGCACAGCAGCGCCAGCCCGACCATCACTTCGTAGGGCAGGTCGGGCCGCTGCAGCGCGAAGCCGATGCCCAGCACCGGCAGCAGCAGGATCGCGGTGGCCAATGTGCCGAAGCGGCGGCCGCCGAAGGCCGGCACCGCGAACACGTAGACCAGCCGCAGGATCGCGCCGCTGAGCGCCGGCAGCGCGGCCAGCCAGAACAGCTGGTTCGCCGAGTAGCGAAAGCCCGCCGCCGGCAGCGCGACCACGAGCACCGACCACAGCATCCACACCGCGAACGCGAGCGCCAGCGCCGGCACCGACAGCCACAGGTTGCGCCGCGCGATGCGCTCGCCGCGGTCGCGCCAGAAGCCCGTGTCGTCCGGGTTCCAGCGGGGAATCGCCTGGGTCATCGTCATCGTGCAGGGGCCGTGCGCTACCCGCCGGCGTCAGGGGTTGCGCACGTACGCCCCGCGGCGCAGGTAGAACCACCAGTTCAGCACCATGCAGGCCGCGTAGAACACCGCGAAGCCGTACATCGCGGCCTGCGGCGTGCCCGCCTTGATCTGCTCGCCGATCACGATCGGCGCGACGAAGGCGCCGTAGGCGGCCACCGCCGAAGTCCAGCCCAGCACCGGGCCGGCCTGGTCGCGGTCGAAGATCACGCCGATCGTGCGGAAGGTCGAGCCGTTGCCGATGCCGCTGGCCGCGAACAGCACCAGGAACAGACCGAGGAACAGCGGGAAGTACTCTTCCGGCGTCGCCGACGCGTAGGCCAGCTTCATCACGTAGCCGACCGCGACCGACGCGACCACCATCACCGCCGAGATGACGTGGGTGACGATCGAGCCGCCCCACTTGTCGGAGATCCAGCCGCCGATCGGCCGCACCGCGGCGCCGACGAAGGGGCCGATCCACGCGAAGGCCAGGATCGGCAGCGCGTTCGGGTTGTGCTGGGTGTGCGTCATCACGCCGGCCGCATCGGGCACGTGGACGACGTCGAAGATCACCTTCATCGCCAGCGGCAGCGCCATCGAGAAGCCGATGAACGAGCCGAAGGTGACGATGTACAGCGCGGTCATGCTCCAGGTGTGCTTGTTGCGGAAGATCGCGTACTGCTTGGTGACCGCCTCCTTCATCGGGCCGAAGGCGGCGAGCTTCATGATCGTCAGCGCGAGGATGATGTCCAGCGGGATCGACACCCACATGCTGATCAGGCCGACGCCGGTGGGCGGCGGCAGGTACAGCCACAGCCCGAGGATCGCCGGGATGAAGGCCAGCGTGTACAGCCAGGTGACCTTCGCGAACGCGACGATCGGCGTGCCGGGGTCGGGCGACACCGTCTTCAGGTTGTTCATGCCGAACCAGCACAGGATCGACAGCGGCACCAGCGAGAACACCCAGGCGAAGCCGGCGTTCTGGATCCAGGTCAGCGTGCCCGCGGGAATCTTGCCGAAGATCCAGCCGCTCTCCTTAAGCAGCGTCTCGGGCGCGCCGCCGAGCGCGCCGAGCAGCGGGATCGTCATCACCAGCGGCACCACGATCTGCATCGTGGTCACACCGAAGTTGCCCAGCCCCGCGTTCAGCCCGAGCGCGGTGCCCTGCAGCCGCTTCGGGAAGAAGGTGCTGATGTTGGACATCGACGACGCGAAGTTGCCGCCGCCGACGCCGCACCACAGCGCCATCAGCTGGAAGCTCCACAGCGGCCACTCCGGGTGCTGCAGCACGATGCCGGTGCCCAGCGCCGGCGCGAGCAGCATCGAGGTGGTCAGGAAGATCACGTTGCGCCCGCCCGCCAGGCGGATGAAGAACGACGACGGGATGCGCATCGTCGCGCCGGCGATGCCGGCGATCGCGGTCAGCGTGAACAGCTGCTGCTGGCTGAACGGGAAGCCCAGGTTCAGCATCTGCACGGTGATGATTCCCCACATCCCCCAGACTGCGAAGCCGCACAGCAGCGCGGGGATCGAGATCCACAGGTTGCGGTAGGCGATGCGCTTGCCGGTGCTCTCCCAGAAGACCTCGTCCTCGGGGCGCCAGTCGGTGATCGTCGCGCCGTGACGGCCGCCGGCGGGCGGGGCCTGGGTGGTCGCAGTGGTCATGATCGAACCTCGCGTGCGGACGGCGCTTCAGCCGGCCAGGTGGAACTCGGGCGCCTTCGGCCCGATGACCTCGGTGCGGCGCACCTCGGTCCAGTACATCCAGATCAGGCTGACCCAGACCACGCCGTACATCAGCATGAAGGCGCTGGAGCGGATGCCGGTCAGGTCCATCAGCGCGCCGAACAGGATCGGCAGCACGAAGCCGCCCAGGCCGCCGGCCAGGCCGACGATGCCGCTGATCGTGCCGATGTTGGCCGGGTAGTCGTCGCTGATGTACTTGAACACGCTCGCCTTGCCGAAGGCCCAGGCCACGCCGAGCACCGCCATCAGCGCGGTGAACGCGTACACGTTCAGCCCGATGAAGAAGGTGCGCGGGCCGTTGACCGTCTGCACCGTGAACTCGGTCTGCGGATAGCTCAGCAGGAACAGGCAGATCCAGCTGACCCACATCACCCACCAGGTGACCTTGTGCGCGCCGTGCTTGTCCGACAGCCAGCCGCCGATCGCGCGCAGCACGCCGCCGGGCAGGCTGAAGCAGGCGGCCAGCAGCGCGGCCACGCGGATGTCCAGCCCGTACTCGCCGACGTAGTACTGCACCATCCACAGGCTCAGCGCGACGTAGCCGCCGAAGACGATGCTGTAGTACTGGCAGTACTTCAGCACTGTCGGATCCTTGAGCGCCTTGAGCTGGTCGGCGAAGCGGGTGTTGCTCGGCACCAGGTGCGCCGGGTTGCTGGCGCTGAACAGCCAGAACACGATCACCGTGCCGAGCATGATCGCCGCGTAGACCTGCGGCACCATCGCCCAGCCGAAAGCGACGACCAGCGCCGGCGCGACGAACTTGTTGACCGCTGCGCCCGAGTTGCCGGCGCCGTACACGCCCATCGCCATGCCCTGGCGATCGCGCGGGAACCAGCGCGCGACGTAGGGCGTTCCGACGCTGAAGGAGCCGCCGGCCAGGCCAACGAACAGGCCGATCACCAGGAAGTGCCAGTACTGCGTCGCATAGGCCATCAGCCAGATCGCCGGCACCGTCACCGCCATCAGGATCGTCATCACGATCCGGCCGCCGTACTTGTCGGTCCAGATGCCCAGCGGCACGCGGATCAGCGAACCGGTCAGCACCGGGGTTGCGGTCAGCAGCCCGAACTCGGTCGCGTTCAGGTCCAGCGCCTTCTTGATCGGGATGCCGATCACGCCGAACATCATCCAGACCATGAAGCACACGGTGAAGGCCAGCGTGCTGACGATCAGCACCGACCAGGCCTTGCGCATGTCGTTGGCCGGCGTCGCCTGCGGTCTGCCCGGGACGCGATCGGCTCCGGATTGGGCACTCATGACGGCACTCCAAGCGGCTCTCGAAACTGGCGCTACTGTCGCCCGGCGTCGCCGCCGCCGCCATCGCCCGGAGGCACGCGCGCGGATCGTCCCGAAGGACGATGGCCGCGGGTGCCGGCATCGTCCGAAGGAACTAGCCGCCCGCACGCGGCCGGGCCGGCGCGCGGCCGCAGACCCCTCGCTGCCGATAGGAAAAACCGCAGGGGCAGCCCGTGCGGCCGGCAGCGGCTGCTATCCTGCGCCGCCACCGACCGCGGCGAGCACGGCTCGGCGCCCCGGACGATGCGGATCTGCCGGCCCTCGATCACGACCCTCGCCCTGACTGCGCTGCTGCTGGCCGGATGCGGCCGGGAGGCAGCGAAGCCCGCGCCGCCGCCGCTCGAGGTGGCGCTGGTCACGGTGCAGCCGCGCGACGTCGACGTCTCGGCCGAGTACGTCGCGCAGACGCAGAGCTCGCAGGCGGTCAACATCCAGGCGCGGGTGTCGGGCTTCCTCGACCAGCGGGTCTACACCGAGGGCTCGGTGGTCAAGGCGGGCCAGGTGTTGTTCCGCATGGACCAGAAGCCGTTCCAGGTGCAGGTCGACGCCGCGCAGGCGGCGCTGCAGCGCAACCAGGCGGCGCTGCAGGTGGCCACCGCCAACCTGAACCGCACCAAGCCGCTGGTCGCGCGCAACGCGCTGTCGCAGAAGGACCTGGACGACGCGCAGGGCCAGTACGAGCAGGCCGCGGCTGCGGTCGAGCAGAGCAAGGCGCAGCTCGAATCGGCCAAGCTCGATCTGTCCTACACGGTGATCAAGTCGCCGGTCACCGGCATCAGCGGCGCGGCGGTGGTCGCCGACGGCAGCTACCTGAACCCGCAGAACAGCCTGCTGACGACGGTGTCGGTGCTGTCGCCGATGTGGGTCAACTTCAGCCTGTCGGAGAACGACTTCCAGCGCCTGACCCAGGACGTGAAGGCCGGCCGGCTGCGGCTGCCCGCGGACAACAACCTGACGGTCGAGATCATCCAGCCCGACGGCAGCGTGTACCCGTCGCGCGGCCGCATCACCTTCGCCGACCCGTCGTACAACCCGCAGACCGGCACCTTCCTGCTGCGCGCGACGGTCGACAACCCGAAGGGCGTGCTGCGGCCGAACCAGTACGTGCGCGCGCGGCTGAAGGGCGCGCTGCGGCCGGCGGCGCTGCTGGTGCCGCTGCGCGCGGTCCAGCAAGGCGGCAAGGGCCACTTCGTGTGGGTGGTCGACGAGCAGGGGCGCGCGCAGCTGCGGCCGGTGACGGTGGGCGACTGGCACGGCGACGGCTGGTTCATCGACGACGGCCTGCGCGCCGGCGAGCAGCTGGTGGTCGAGGGCGGGCAGCGGCTGAGCCCGGGCGCGACCGTGATCGTCAAGTCGCGCGACGGCAAGCCGTCGCCGGCGGCCTCGCAACCGGCGGCCGGCAACTGACGCGCGCCGGGCGGCGGATGTTCTCGCGCTTCTTCATCGAGCGGCCGATCTTCGCCGCGGTGGTGGCGATCCTGATCCTGCTCGCCGGCGGGATCGCGGTCACCCAGCTGCCGGTCGCGCAGTACCCGCCGATCACGCCGGTGCAGGTGACGGTGCAGGCCACCTACCCGGGGGCCGACGCGAAGACGCTGGCCGACAGCGTGGCCGCGCCGATCGAGGCGCAGATCAACGGCGTCGACAACATGCTCTACATGAGCAGCGCCAGCTCGGCCACCGGCCAGCTGACGCTGACCGTGTTCTTCGCGCTCGACACCGACCCCGACATCGCGCAGGTGCAGGTGCAAAACCGCGTGAACCTCGCGCTGCCCGCGCTGCCCTCGGCGGTGCAGCAGCAGGGCGTGTCGGTGCAGAAGAAGAGCTCGTCGATCATGATGCTGGTGGCGGTCACCGGCGACGCCGGGCGCTACCGCGCCGACTACGTCGCCAACTACGCCAACGTCTACGTGCTGGACGCGCTCAAGCGCGTGCCCGGCGCCGGCCAGGCGCAGATCATGGGCGTGCCCGACCAGGCGATGCGGATCTGGATGAACCCGGACCGGATGGCGTCGCTGGGCATCACCACCAGCGACCTCGCCAACGCGGTCAGCCAGCAGAACGCGCTCTTCGGCGCCGGCCAGATCGGCCAGCCGCCGAACGCCGGGCCGGTGGACCTGACCTTTCCGGTGGTCACCCAGGGCCAGGCGGTGGACCCGCGCCAGTACGAGCAGATCATCCTGCGCGCGAGCCAGGACGGCAGCGCGATCGTGCGCCTGGGCGACGTCGCCCGCGCCGAGATCGGGCTGCGCCAGTACGTGACCGACACCCGGCTGGACGCCGCGCCGGCGACCTTCATCGCGATCTACCAGCAGCCCGGCGCCAACGGGCTGGTGGTGTCGGACGCGGTGCGCAAGACCCTGCGCGACCTGCAGGCGCGCCTGCCCGACGGCATGCACACGGTGATCGCGCTGGACACCAACGACTTCGTGCGCCTGTCGATCGAGGAGGTGATCCACACGCTGATCGAGGCGCTGGTGCTGGTGGTGCTGGTGGTCTACCTGTTCCTGCAGAGCCTGCGCACCACGCTGATCTGCGCGGTGGCGATCGTGGTCTCGCTGGTCGGCACCTTCGCCGGCATGCTCGCGCTCGGCTTCTCGATCAACCTGCTGACGCTGTTCGGGCTGATCCTGGCGATCGGCATGGTGGTCGACGACGCGATCGTGGTCTGCGAGAACGTCGAGCGCAACATGCACCAGCACCAGATCGGGCCGAAGGAGGCGACGATCCGCTCGATGGGCGAGATCGGCAGCTCGCTGGTCGCGGTGGTGCTGGTGATGGCCTCGGTGTTCGTGCCGGCGGCCTTCCTGCCCGGCACCGCCGGCCAGCTCTACCGGCAGTTCGCGATCACGATCGTCGTGTCGGTGGCGATCTCGGGCTGCGTCGCGCTGACGCTGACGCCGGCGATGTGCGCGCTGCTGCTCGAGCACGCGCCGCCGCCGCAGCGCGGCTTCTTCGCCTGGTTCAACCGGCAGGTCGACCGGCTGACGCGCGGCTTCGGCCATGCGGTCGAGTTCGTGATCAAGCGGATGGCGGTCGCGTTCACGCTGCTGGCGGTGTTCCTGTGGGGCATCTGGCAGCTGTTCCACACGCTGCCGACCAGCTTCGTGCCGCAGGAGGACCAGGGCTACGCGATGGTCGCGATCGTGATGCCGCAGGCGGCGAGCCTCGCGCGCACGCAGGCGGTGGCCGAGCAGGTCGATGCGATCCTGAAGACGATTCCGGGGGTCGACAAGCGCTCGATGATCAGCGGCTACAGCCTGATCGACGGCGGCTTCAAGAACAACGCGGCGACCTTCTTCGTCACCTTCAAGCCCTTCGACGAGCGCTACGCGTCGATCGCCACCGCGAAAGCGCAGAACGCGCGCGCGATCCTGCTCGCGCTGTACGACCAGGCCAAGCACATCGAGGAAGGCGTGGTGCTGCCGATCGCGCCGCCGGCGATCCCCGGCATCGGCACCACCGGCGGCTTCGAGTTCTGGATCCAGGACACCGCGGCCGGCTCGCCGGTGGCGCTCGGCGAGCAGGTGCAGGCCTTCCTCGCGAAGGCGCGCCAGCGCCCCGAACTCGCCGGGCTGAACAGCACCTTCAACGCCAACAGCCAGCAGCTGCGCGCCGACGTCGACCGCGACAAGGCGATGCTGCTGGGCGTGCCGGTGCAGGACGTGTACAGCGCGATCCAGGCGCAGTTCGGCTCGCTGACCGCGAGCCAGTTCAACCAGTTCAGCCGGGTGTGGTGGGTGATCCTGCAGTCGGACGCGGCCTTCCGCGAGACGCCGGACGACCTGACCCGGCTGTACACGCGCAACAACCAGGGCAAGATGGTGCCGCTGACCGCGCTGGTCCAGACCCGCTGGGCGGCGGGGCCCGACATCCTGCCGCACTTCAACGGCTTCCCGGCAGCCAAGGTGATCGGCGGCGCCGCGCCCGGCTACTCCAGCGGACAGGCGATCGCGGCGATGGAGGCGGTGGCGGGCGAGTTGCCGCCGGCCTACCGCTTCGGCTGGTCGGGCCTGGCCTTCGAGGAGCTGCAAAGCGGCGGCACCTCGGCGCTGGCCTTCGTCTTCGGGCTGATCATCGTCTTCCTCGTGCTCGCCGCGCAGTACGAGAGCTGGACGCTGCCGGGCGCGGTGATGACCGCGATCCCGTTCGGCGTGCTCGGCGCGCTGCTGTTCAACTGGATCCGCGGGCTCGAGAACGACGTGTACTTCCAGATCGGGCTGCTGGTGCTGATCGGCCTCGGCGCGAAGAACGCGGTGCTGCGCGTCAGCGCCGCGGTCGACTTCCGCCAGCAGGGCTACAGCATCATGGACGCAACAAGGCTGGCGGGCGAGCAGCGCCTGCGGCCGATCATCATGACCTCGCTCGCGTTCGCGGTCGGCGTGCTGCCGCTGGCGATCGCGGTCGGCGCCGGCGCGAACGCGCGCCACTCGATCGGCACCGGAATCATCGGCGGCATGATCGGCGAGACGACGCTGGCGATGCTGTACGTGCCGCTGTTCTTCTACCTGTTCGACCGCTGGGGTGAGCGCCGCTGCGGCGGGCGCGGCGCAGCCGGACCCGCCGCAGCGGGCGGCGCGGGCGTCGCGGGCACCGCTGGCCACCCGGGCAATGCGGGCAATGCGGGCAATGCGGGCGAAACGGGCGACGCGGCCGCCGCCGGCGACGCCGGCCAGACCCCGCCCGGCGCGGGCTGACAGCGCGATGCGCGCCGCACCGATCGCCGCCGGGGTCGCGCTCGCCGCCGCACTGCTCGGCGGCTGCACCCTCGGCCCCGACTACCGGCGCCCGCCGCTGGACGCGCCCGCGGCCTTCCAGTACGAACCCGCGCAGGCGGCCGCGACCGCCGACACCCAGTGGTGGCAGCAGTTCGGCGACCCGGTGCTGACCGAGCTGATCGCCGAGGCGCTCGCGCACAACCGCAACCTGCAGATCGCCGCGGCCAACGTCGAGCAGGCGGCGGCGCTGCTGACGCAGACGCGCTCGCAGCTGTTCCCCGCGGTCGGCTTCGGCGCCGGCGCGCAGCGCGAACGCACGCGCGAGCCGGCCTTCGCCGCGCTGGTGCCGAACTACCCGAACCCGGCGTCGGCCTACCAGGCCGCGCTGCAGGCGAGCTGGGAGCTGGACCTGTGGGGCCGCATCCGCCGCCAAAGCGAAGCCGCCTACGCCAACGTGCTGGCCACCGACGAGGCGCGCCGCGGCGTGATCCTGTCGCTGGTCGCGCAGGTCGCGAACAGCTACCTGCAGCTGCGCGGCCTGGACGCGCAGCTGCAGGTCGCCCGCCAGACGCAGCAGGCCTACAAGGAGTCGGTCGACCTGTTCCAGCTGCAGTTCGAGTACGGCCAGGTGTCGCTGATGACGGTCGCGCAGGCGCAGTCGCAGTACGAGACCGCGAGCGCGCAGATCCCGCTGATCGAATCGCAGATCGCGCAGACCCAGAGCTCGCTGGCGGTGCTGATCGGCCGCGATCCCGGGCCGGTCGCGCGCGGCAAGTCGGTGGACGACCTGGTGCTGCCGCAGGTGCCGGCGGGCGTACCGTCGCAGCTGCTGCAGCGCCGCCCCGATCTGCTGCAGGCCGAGCAGCAGCTGATCGCGGCCAACGCGCAGATCGGCGCGGCCAAGGCGCTGTACTTCCCGACGATCTCGCTGACCGGCGCCTTCGGCAGCGCCAGCGCCGAGCTGTCGGGGCTGTTCAGCGGGCCGACCAAGGTCTGGAGCTACGCCGGCACGCTGGCCGGGCCGATCTTCAGCTTCGGCGCGGTCAGCGGCCAGGTCAGGCAGGCCGAAGCCGCGCAGCAGGCGGCGCTGCTGAACTACCAGCAGGCGATCCGCAACGCCTTCGCCGACGTCGACAACGCGCTGGTCGCCAACCAGAAGCTGCGCGAGCAGCTGCAGGCGCAGGTCAAGCTGGTGGCCGCGCTGCAGCAGTACAACGAGCTGGCGCGGATGCAGTACGACGGCGGCTACGCGCCCTACTCCACCGTGCTGCAGGCCGAGCAGGCGCTGTTCCCGGCCGAGCTGAACCTGGCGTCGATCCGCGCGCAGCTGTTCGCGTCGGCGGTGAACATCTACAAGGCGATGGGCGGCGGCTGGGTCGCGCTGGCCGACCAGCGCACCGGCAGCACGCCGCCGCCCCCGCCTGCCAGCGCGCTGCCGCCGCCGGTGTTCTGAGCACCCCCCAGGGCCGGGCTGCGCGCCGCCGGCTGCGCTGCGGGGGGCTCGACGGATCCGGCTACGCTTGCGCCATCGTCGGCGAGAACGCGCCGGTTGGCCGCGGGCTCGCACCTAGTCCGAACTTTGACCGCTGAACGCGCCGCAGAGCAAGCATCGGCGCGGGTTT
>CAZKCJ010000045.1:0-13012 GCA_964550885.1 uncultured Rubrivivax sp.
CCAGAATCGTCGTGATCGCCGCCGTCAGCGTCGTCTTGCCGTGGTCCACGTGCCCAATCGTGCCCACGTTCACGTGCGGCTTGCTGCGCTCGAATTTGCTCTTTGCCATTTCTCGAATCTCCGGATAAAGAACGATGCCAATGCGGGTTTAGGGTCTCGCGGCGTCGCCCGGCCATTGGCAGCCGGGCATCGGGGCCGAAGACCGCCGTGCGTGCGGCGCACGGCCGGGGTTTACTTGCTGCGCGCGGTGATGATCGCGTCGGCGACGTTCTTCGGCGCCTCGGCGTAGTGCTTGAACTCCATCGTGTAGGTCGCGCGCCCCTGCGACATCGAGCGCAAGGTGGTGCTGTAGCCGAACATCTCGGACAGCGGCACCTCGGCCTTGATGATCTTGCCGCCGCCGGGCATGTCGTCCATGCCCTGCACCATGCCGCGCCGCGACGACAGGTCGCCCATCACGTTGCCGGCGTAGTCCTCGGGGGTCTCGACCTCCACCGCCATCATCGGCTCGAGGATCACCGGCTGCGCCTTGCGGCAGCCTTCCTTGAAGCCGAGCGACGCGGCCATCTTGAACGCGTTCTCGCTCGAGTCGACCTCGTGGTACGAACCGAAGGTCAGCGTGACCTTCACGTCGACCACCGGGTAGCCGGCGAGCACGCCGTTGGGCAGCGAGTCGACGATGCCCTTCTCGACTGCCGGAATGTACTCGCGCGGGACGACGCCGCCCTTGATCGCGTCGACGAACTCGAAGCCCTTGCCCGGCTCCTGCGGCTCGATCTTCAGCACCACGTGCCCGTACTGGCCCTTGCCGCCCGACTGGCGCACGAACTTGCCCTCGACGTCGCTGACCGCCTTGCGGATGGTCTCGCGGTACGCGACCTGCGGCTTGCCGACGTTGGCCTCGACGCCGAACTCGCGCTTCATCCGGTCGACGATGATCTCCAGGTGCAGCTCGCCCATGCCGGCGATGATCGTCTGGCCCGACTCCTCGTCGCTGCTGACGCGAAACGACGGGTCCTCCGACGCCAGCCGGCCGAGCGCGATCCCCATCTTCTCCTGGTCGGCCTTGGTCTTGGGCTCGACCGCCTGGCGGATCACCGGCTCGGGGAAGACCATCTTCTCGAGCGTGATGATGTGCGCCGGGTCGCACAGGGTCTCGCCGGTGGTCACGTCCTTCAGGCCGACGCAGGCGGCGATGTCGCCAGCCAGGATCTCCTTGATCTCCTCGCGCTGGTTCGCGCGCATCTGCAGGATCCGGCCGATGCGCTCCTTCTTGCCGCGGGTCGGGTTGTAGACCTGATCGCCACTCTTGAGCACGCCGGAGTACACGCGCACGAAGGTCAGCTGGCCGACGTACGGGTCGGTCATCAGCTTGAAGGCCAGCGCCGAGAACTTCTCGTCGTCGGCCGCCTTGCGCGCGACCTCGCGGTCGTCGTCGTCGGTGCCGGTCACCGGCGGGATGTCCACCGGCGACGGCAGGAACTCGATCACCGCGTCGAGCATGCGCTGCACGCCCTTGTTCTTGAACGCGGTGCCGCACAGCATCGGCTGGATCTCGGTGGCGATCGTGCGCAGCCGCAACCCCTGCCGGATCTCGTCCTCGCTCAACTCGCCGGACTCGAGGTACTTGGTCATCAGCTCCTCGTTGGCCTCGGCCGCGGCCTCGACCATGTTCTCGCGCCACTTGTTGGCTTCGTCGCGCAGCTCGGCGGGCACCTCGCGCAGCTCGAACTTCATGCCCTGGGTGGCCTCGTCCCACACGATCGCCTTCATCTTCAGCAGGTCGACCACGCCGACGAAGCGCTCCTCCGCGCCGATCGGGATCACCACCGGCACCGGATTCGCCTTCAGCCGGGTGCGCATCTGCTCCAGCACCTTGAAGAAGTTCGCGCCGGTGCGGTCCATCTTGTTGACGAAGGCCAGCCGCGGCACCTTGTGCTTGTTGGCCTGGCGCCAGACGGTCTCGGACTGCGGCTGCACGCCGCCGACCGCGCAGTACACCATGCACGCGCCGTCGAGCACGCGCATCGAGCGCTCGACCTCGATCGTGAAGTCCACGTGCCCGGGCGTGTCGATGATGTTGATCCGGTGCTCGGGCAGCGACAGGTCCATGCCCTTCCAGAAGCAGGTCACCGCCGACGAGGTGATCGTGATCCCGCGCTCCTGCTCCTGCTCCATCCAGTCGGTGGTGGCGGCGCCGTCGTGCACCTCACCGAGCTTGTGGTTCACGCCGGTGTAGAACAGGATGCGCTCGGTGGTCGTGGTCTTGCCGGCATCGATGTGCGCACTGATGCCGATGTTGCGATAGCGCTCGATGGGGGTCTTGCGAGCCATGGTTTCACTCCAAACACGGGGACCGCTTCCGGCCGGGGATCGTCCCGCGGAAGCCGCCGGCAGACGTCGACGCGTCGATCCGACGCTCGGCGTCAGAAGCGGAAGTGCGAGAACGCCTTGTTGGCCTCGGCCATGCGGTGCACTTCGTCGCGCTTCTTCATCGCGCCGCCGCGGCCCTCCGAAGCCTCGAGAAGTTCGTTGGCCAGCCGGGCGGCCATGCTCTTCTCGCTGCGCTTGCGCGCCGACTCCTTCAGCCAGCGCATCGCCAGCGCCTGCCGGCGCACCGGCCGCACCTCGACCGGCACCTGGTAGTTGGCGCCGCCGACGCGACGGCTCTTCACCTCGACCATCGGCTTGATGTTGTTCAGCGCGATCACGAAGATCTCGAGCGGATCCTTGCCGGCCCGCTTCTCGATCTGCTCGAGCGCGCCGTAGATGATGCGCTCGGCGACGGCCTTCTTGCCGCCCTCCATGATCACGTTCATGAACTTCGAGAGCTCGACCGACCCGAACTTCGGATCGGGCAGCACCTCCCGCTTGGGAACCTCGCGACGACGGGGCATCTTGTGTCTTCCTTCCTTCGATTCAGCTGGCGGCGCCACCGGGCACCGCCTCGAAGGGCCAGCCGACCCTTCGCTTACTTAGGCGGCATGGTGGCCAGCCGCCTTGTCCAGCGCGCGCTCGCGCTCAGGCCTTCTTCGGCCGCTTGGCGCCGTACTTCGAGCGCGCCTGCTTGCGATCCTTGACCCCCTGCAGGTCGAGCGAGCCCCGCACGATGTGGTAGCGCACGCCGGGCAGGTCCTTCACCCGGCCGCCGCGCACCAGCACCACGCTGTGCTCCTGCAGGTTGTGGCCCTCGCCGCCGATGTACGAGATCACCTCGAAGCCGTTGGTCAGCCGCACCTTGGCCACCTTGCGCAGCGCCGAGTTCGGCTTCTTCGGCGTGGTGGTGTACACCCGGGTGCACACGCCGCGCCGCTGCGGCGAGTTCTCGAGCGCCGGTGACTTGGACTTGATCACCTCGACCTGGCGGCCGTGGCGCACGAGTTGGCTGATGGTTGGCATGGGCTGACCTGCGGTTTGCGGATCGGGCGCGGGCGGGCTCGCGGCCGGCTGACGGTATGGGCGAAGCGGACGACGGGGCGCCGCCGGCGCCGAGCGCACGGCGGCCTCACCTGCTGACCAGGCGCCGCCGCAAAAGCCCTCCATTATATTCGCGCCGCCGATGCCGGCAAGGGCGAACCCTGCAGCCGCCGCAGCCGCCCCCCGGTTCCAGCACCCCGCGCCGGGCCGCGTCCCTGGCAGCAGCCGCCTTGCCGGTCCCGCGCTTGTGCGCTGCAGCCTGGCCGGAAGCCTGACCGCCAAGCGCGTTGACCCGCGCGATGGCGAGCCGCTGCCCGCCGCCCCCTCTCCTGCCGGACCCGCTCGGACAATGGGTCGAGTTGTAGGCAGCGATCCGGTGCCGCCGCCTCCAGCCCCGGCAAGCCGCCGCATGCCGGATGGCCACGGCCCCATGCGGCCTATGATCCTCACACGTCGATTCCGCCAGGCCCCGAGGCCACCGGCGGCGTGCTTGCGTGGTCCGCATGCACGACCCCGATGGCGGCACGGGCGCCGCCCACCGATCGACCCGGCCAATGAACGAAGCCCCAGCCAGCACCGTCATCGCCGCCCGGCGCCGCGCGTTTCGCGCGCTGCACGCCGCCGGCTGCTTCGTGCTGCCCAACCCCTGGGACCCGGGCAGCGCCAGGCTGCTCGCCGGGCTCGGCTTCCAGGCGCTGGCCACCACCAGCTCCGGCTACGCCTGGTCGCGCGGCCGGCCCGACCACGGCCTGGCTCGCGACGCGACTCTCGCGCACCTGCGCGAGCTGGTCGCGGCGACCGAGCTGCCGATCAACGCCGACTTCGAGAGCGGCTTCGGCGCCGATCCGGCCGCGGTCGAGGCCAGCGTCGCGCTGGCCGTGGCCACCGGTGTGGCCGGGCTGTCGATCGAGGACGCCACCGGTGACGCCGCGCACCCGCTGTACGAGCTACCCGAGGCGGTGGCGCGGCTGCGTGCCGCACGCGCCGCGATCGATGCCGCCGGCGGCGACACGCTGCTGGTCGGCCGCGCCGAGTGCTATTGGGTCGGCCGGCCCGACTTGCGCGAGACGATCGCGCGGCTGCAGGCCTACGCGGAGGCCGGCGCGGACTGCCTGTACGCGCCCGGGCTGAAGGCGCGCGCCGACATCGAAGCAGTCGTGCGCGCGCTCGCACCGAAGCCGGTGAACCTGCTGGTCAGCGGCGCGTCCGACCTGGACCTGCCGACGATCGCCGCGCTCGGCGTGCGCCGCGTCAGCGTCGGCGGGGCGCTCGCGCGCGCCGCCTGGGGCGGCTTCCTGCACGCCGCCCGGGCGCTGGCCGAGGGCCGCTTCGACGGCTACGAGCGCGCCGTCGCGGGCGCCGAGCTCAACGCGCGGCTGCAGGGCTGAGCCCGCCCTCAGGCGGCTGCCCGCCGCGAACCCCGGCGCCGCCGCCGCAGAGCGCTGCGGTAAGCTCGCGCGCATCCCAGCCGAGCCGAAGGCGCGCGACCATGCCCGTCATTACCTGCATCGAGGACCTGCGCGCACTTGCCAAGAAGCGCGTGCCGCGGATGTTCTACGACTACGCCGACTCGGGCTCGTGGACCGAGGGCACCTACCGCGCGAACGAGTCCGACTTCCAGGCGATCAAGCTGCGCCAGCGCGTCGCCGTCAACATGGAGGGGCGCAGCACCGCGACGACGATGGTCGGCGAGAAGGCGGCGATGCCGGTGGCGACCGCGCCGGTGGGCTCGACCGGCATGCAGTGGGCCGACGGCGAGATCCTGGTCGCGCGCGCGGCCAAGGCCTTCGGCATCCCGTTCACGCTGTCGACGATGAGCATCTGCTCGCTCGAGGACATCGCCGCGGCGACGCAGGCGCCGTTCTGGTTCCAGCTGTACGTGATGCGCGACCGCGAGTTCAGCGACCGGCTGATCGGCCGCGCGCAGGACGCCGGCTGCTCGGCGCTGGTGCTGACGCTGGACCTGCAGATCCTCGGCCAGCGCCACAAGGACCTGAAGAACGGCCTGACCGTCCCGCCCAAGCCGACGCTCGCGACCTGGCTGAACCTTGCGACCAAGCCGCGCTGGGTGCTGGGCATGATGGGCACCAAGCGCCGCCAGTTCGGCAACATCGTCGGCCACGTCAAGGGCGTCGAGGATCTGAGCTCGCTGGCCTCGTGGACCAACCAGCAGTTCGATCCGCGGCTGAACTGGGGCGACGTCGAGCGGATCAAGAACCGCTGGGGCGGCAAGCTGATCCTCAAGGGCATCCAGGACGTCGAGGACGCGAAGCTGGCGGTCGAGTCCGGCGCCGACGCGCTGATCGTCAGCAACCACGGCGGCCGCCAGCTCGACGGCGCCGAGTCCAGCATCCGCGCGCTGCCGCGCATCGTCGACGCGGTCGGCAGCAAGATCGAGGTGCACATGGACGGCGGCGTGCGCATGGGGCAGGACGTGCTCAAGGCGCGGGCGCTCGGTGCGCGCGGCACCTTCATCGGCCGTGCGTTTGTCTACGGCCTGGGCGCGATGGGTGAGGCCGGCGTGACCAAGGCGTTCGAGATCATCCGCAACGAACTCGACCTGACGATGGCCTTCTGCGGCCGCACCGACATCGAGCAGGTCGACCGCAGCATCCTGCTGCCGGGCACCTACCCGACTTGAAACCGGCTGCGGCGGCCCGCGCGGCGGGCGTTGGCGTCGAACGCCGCCTGCGGCCCGGCGGCGGCGGGCGCAGCGCTGAACCCGCCGTCCCCGCAGCGGCGCCGGCTGCCGCGGCTGCGGCGACCGGGCCTGCCCGGCCGACCCGCGCGACCCGCAGCGCCATCGACGGGCGGCCGGCCGCGGCAGGCGCCGGCGCGCGCCAGCCTGCCACCGCCGCGCTGCTCGCGCAGGTGCGTGCCTGCACGCAGTGCGCCGCGCAGCTGCCGCACGGCCCGCGGCCGGTGCTGCAGTTCGACGCGCGCGCCCGCATCCTGCTCGCTGCGCAAGCCCCCGGGCGCAAGGTGCACGCGAGCGGCGTGCCCTTCGACGACGCCAGCGGCGAGCGGCTGCGCGCCTGGCTGGGCCTGACGCGCGCCGCCTTCTACGATCCGCGGCTGCTCGCGATCGTGCCGATGGGCCTGTGCTATCCGGGCAAGGGCGCGTCGGGCGACCTGCCGCCACGGCGCGAATGCGCACCGCGCTGGCGCGCGCCGCTGCTGGGTCGGCTGCGGCAGCTGCAGCTGACGCTGGTGGTCGGCCAGTACGCGCTCGCCTACCACTTGCCCGCCGAGCGCAGCGGCCTCACCGTCGCAGTGCGCGGCTGGCGCCGCCACTGGCCGCAAGTCGTGCCGCTGCCGCACCCGAGCCCGCGCAACAACGGCTGGCTGCGCGCGAACCCGTGGTTCGAGCGCGAGCTGCTGCCGCGCCTGCGCGAGCGGGTCGCGCAGATCGTCGCCGACCGCGCACCTCGCACCTGAGCCGCAGGCCGCGCGCACCTGAGCCGCAGGCCGCGCGCGGCCGAGTTGGAGGTCGCGCGCGACCGCCGCCGGCCGGCGGCGGTCGCGCCCCTAGAATTCCGGCCCGCCCTGGAGGGGAAGCGATGCTGAAGGCGCTCGTCAACCTGGCCGCAGCCAAGTGCGGCTACGAGCTTCGCCGGATCCGCTCGGCGCAGGCCAGCGACCCGCGCACGCTGGCGAAGGCGCGCTCGACGATCGAGCGCTTCCGCGAAGTCGTCAGCGACCCGCTGAACCTGCTGATCGCGCGGGTGCCGCAGGCCGGCTACGTCGACGCAGGCGGCTGCGTGATCCTGCACAACGGCAACCGCGTGCCGCGCAGCGGGCCCTACGCCTACTACGGCGAGTTCAGCGACCTGCTGGTGATCAACCGCGGCGTGCACGAGCCGCTCGAGGAGTTCTGCTTCCAGACCCTGCTCGCGCGGCTGGCCGGCGCCGCGCCGGCGATGCTCGAGCTGGGCGCGTACTGGGCGCACTACTCGATGTGGCTGCAACACCGCTTCCCCGGCGCGCAGTGCTGGATGGTCGAACCCGATCGCGTGAACCTGCGCTGCGGCCGCAACAACTTCGAGCTGAACGACTGCCGCGGCGAGTTCATCCACGCCGCGGTCGGGCCGGCGGACTTCGGCGTCGACCGCTTCCTGGCGGCGCGTGGCATCGCCCAACTGGACATCCTGCACGCCGACATCCAGGGCCACGAGCTGGAGATGCTGCGCGACGCCGCGCAGGCGCTGGCCGCGCGGCGCGTGGCCTACGCGTTCGTGTCGACCCACAGCGAGGAGCTGCACACGCAGGTCGTCGCGCAGCTGCGCGCGCACGGCTATCGCGTCGAGGTGTCGTCGCCGCCGGACACGCACACCACCAGCTCCGACGGCTTCGTGCTGGCCAGCTCGCCGGCGACGGCGCCGGTCTTCGACGGCTTCGAGCCGCTGGGCCGGCTGCAGATCGCGCAGGCGTCGCCGCCGCAGCTGCTGCACGCGCTCAGCGCCGGCGCCGCGGCCGCCGGCGCGCCAGTGCAGGCGGCCGCGGCCGGCACCGGTCGGAAGCCTGCGGGCGCCGGCGCACCGCCGCGCTGAAGGCGTCGGCGCGCTGCCGCTGCCGGCTTCGGCGCGCTCAACCCGGCGCAACCACGCCAAGCTCGCAGCCCGCTCGCGCCTTCTCCACCGCCGTCCGTCGGGGAAAGCCCCGCGCTGCGCGCTGCGGCCACAGCGCATACGATTGCAGCAGCGCTTGCGTCGCCACCGCGCCCACCGACGACGACGCGATCCGCATTGGCGCCAGTTGGCGCGAGACCTGCGCGCAAGCGCGGAGCCGTGCGGCCCGCCGCGCGCACGCGCAGCACGGTCGGGCACCCTCACCGGAGCAGCCGCATGAGCCTTCGAGTCCTGGACGAGAACCGTGCCGCCAGCGTCGCCGCGCTGTGCGAGCTGATCGTGCCCGGCAGCGCCCGCGTCGGACCGGTGCAGTACATCGACGCGGTGCTCGCGGCGATGCCGGCCGATGCGCGCGCGGGCGCGCTGCAGGCCTTCGATGCGCTTGCCGGCGCGCGAACCAGCACGGCGCTGGCCGCGCACGCGCGCACGCCGGCGTTCGCGCAGGTGCGCGCGCTCGCGATCGAGGCCTTCTACAGCGACTTCGTCGCACCGGGCAGCCCGGGGCCCGGCGCCTGGGCCGAGATCGGCTTCGAGCCGCCGCGCGCGGCGGACCTGGAGCGCGACTGGTCGTGGCTGGGAGTGCGGTGATGGAAGCGCTCGACCTGATCGTGATCGGTTCGGGCGCCGGCGGCGGCGTGGTCGCCGGCGAGCTCGCGCAGTGCGGGCGCCGCGTGCTGCTGCTCGAGGCCGGGCCGCACCAGACCTCGAAGGACTTCAAGCGCTGGGAGCTCAAGGCCAACCACGACCTGTACTGGCCGATGCGCTTCGCGCCGCTGCCCGACGGCGACGTCGTCAGCTTCCTGTCCGGGCGCTGCGTCGGCGGTTCGACCACGATCAACACCAGCGTCGCGCTGCGCGCGCATCCGGCCGACCTCGCCAAGTGGCACGCCGCCACCGGGCTGACCAACGCCGACGGCCAGCCCTTCGGCCGCGCCGACCTGGACGAGTACTACACCCGGGTCGAGGACCTGCTCGGCGTGCGCGAGCGCAGCGACTGGGAGAAGAGCGTCTACACCGCACAGGCGGGCTTCCGCGCGCTCGGCACCGACCTGGAGCCGGTGATGTCGTACACCGACAAGAACTGCCAGAACTACGGTTCGTGCCTGCAGGGCTGCCCGAACGACGCCGGCAAGTCGACGATGAACACCTACATCGCCAAGGCGCTGGGTGCCTGCCCGCTGGAGTTGCGCACCGGCGTGGACGCCGAGCGGGTGCTGATCGAGGACACGCCGCAGGGCCGGCGCGCGGTCGGGGTCGAGTACGTCGACGCCGCCGGCCAGCGCCACCAGGCGCGCGCGCGCTACGTGGTCGCCGCCGCCGGTGCGCTGAACACGCCGAAGCTGCTGCTGCGCTCGGGCCTGACCAACCCGGCGATCGGCCGCCACGTCGGCCTGCATCCGCTGCGGCTGGTCTACGGCCTGTTCGACGAGGTCCAGGACGCGCACCGCGTCTACCCGATCAGCGCGCACTGCATGCAGTATCAAGTGGACGCCGACGGCGGCTTCGTGCTCGAGGCGTCGACGATCATGGACCCGATCGCGTTCGCGACCACCGTGCGCGACGCCGGCGGCCCGCTGTGGGGCACCGAGCTGGTCGACGCGGTGCGCGCCTATCGCCGCTGGGTCGGCGTGCTGGCGATGGTCAACGACGAGAACCACGCGTCGGTCGGCGTCGACGGCGACGGGCGCGAGCGCATCGAGGTCGACTTTCAGCCGAGCGAGTGGGCGCGGCTGGACGCGGCGCTCGACTTCAGCCGCCGGGTGCTCGAGGCCGCCGGCGCGAAGCGCGTGTGCTGGACCGGGATCATCTCGACCCACACCCAGGGCGGCTGCCGGATGGGCGACGACCCGGCGCGCTCGGTGGTCGACCGCAACGGCCAGACGCATGAGGTCCGCGGCCTGTACGTCGGCGACGGCGCGCTGCTGCCGCGCACGCTGTCGGTGAACCCGTCGCTGACGATCATGGCGCTGGCCACGCGGCTGGCGATGCACCTGGAGCTGGCGCTGAGCGACGCGCCGGTCGCGGCCTGAAGGGAGCCGGGCAATGAAGCTGAAGGATCGGCACGCGTTCATCACCGGCGGCGCCGGCAGCATCGGCCTGGCGACCGCGCGGCTGTTCTGCGCCGAGGGCGCGCGCGTGACCCTGACCGACCTGCCCGGCGCGGCGCTCGAAGCCGCGCGCGCCGCGCTGCCGGCCGGGCAGGTGCGGGCGCTCGCGCACGACGTGACCCGCAGCGCCGACTGGCAGCAGACGGTCGCCGCCGCGGTCGCGGCCTTCGGGCCGATCGACGTGCTGTTCAGCAACGCCGGCAACAGCGGCGTGATCGTGCCGGTGGTCGACTACCCCGAGGAGGTGTTCGACAGCGTGCTCGCGGTGCACGTGCGCGGCGCCTTCCTCGCCTGCAAGCACGGGCTGCCGGCGATGCGCGACGGCGGCAGCGTGGTGATCTGCTCGAGCGTCGCCGGCCTGCGCGGCGACCCGGGCGTGTCGGCCTACATCACCGCCAAGCACGCGCAGGTGGGCCTGATGCGCAGCGTGTCCAAGGAGGCGGCGGCGCGGCGCATCCGGGTCAACACGATCCATCCGGGGCCGGTCGACAACGCGTTCCAGAATGACCTGGAGCAACGGCTGAGCACGGTGATCGGGCAGGACGGCACCGCCTTCTTCGACCAGCTGATCCCGCTGCAGCGCCATGCACGGCCCGACGAGATCGCACGCGCGGTGCTGTGGCTGGCCAGCGACGACAGCAGCTTCACCACCGGCAGCACGCTGCGGGTCGACGGCGGCATGAACACCTGATCACCCGCCGCTGGCCGGCGCGTGCGCGCGGGCCAGCGCGGGCCAGGAGACCGAGCATGAGACACGAAGCCTTCGACACCCGCTCGCAGCCGGCCGACGCGCGGGTCGCCTATTGGCAGCAGTCGACGCAGCGCTTCTTCGGGCCGCTGGGCGCGACCAACCTCGCGCCGCACGCCTTCGACGCACGCATGCTCGTCTACCACGCCGGGCCGCTGCGGCTGTACACGATCGGCGCGAGCGCGCACCAGGTGGTGCGCGACCACCGCGACCTGGGCGACGCCGGTGCCAGCTACAAGCTGCTGCTGCAGCTGCGCGGGCACAGCGAGATCGAGCAGCGCGACGCCAGCGTCACCGTCGGCCCCGGCGACTGGAGCTTGTACGACCCGCGCGTGCCCTACGCGATCACCTCGCGCGAGTCGCTGGAGCACATGGTCGTGCACATCCCGCGCGACCGGCTGCAGGCGCTGGCGGTGCCGCCGCTGCACACCTGCGAGCCCGACGAGCCCGAGCTGCGCGGGCTGTACGCGGTACTGTCGAGCTTCCTCGCGTCGCTGGCCGCGCAGCTCGACTCGCTGCCCGACGCCTGCGGCACGACGATCAGCGAGGCCGCGATCGCGCTGCTGGCGTCGACGCTGCAGGCGCGGCGCGGCACGGCGCCCGAGCCGACGCCGCTGCCCGAGGTGCTGCGGCTGCGGGTGCGCCAGTACATCGACCGCCACCTGGCCGACGCCGACCTGTCGATCGAGCGGATCGCACGCGAGCTGCGCTGCTCCAAACGCTACCTGCACCGGGTGTTCGAGCGCGAGGACGCGACCGTCGAACGCTATATCTGGCGCGCGCGGCTGCAGCGCTGCCGCCAGGCGCTCGAGCAACGCGACGGCGATGACGCATCGATCTCGGGCACCGCGTATCGCTGGGGCTTCAACAGCGTCGCGCACTTCTCGCGGCTGTTCAAGGCCGAGTTCGGCCTGAGCCCCAGCGCCTTCGTGCGCGCGCGCCGGCACTGAGCCGCTGCACGTGGGCCGCCGGCAGGTGGCGCCAAGCAAGACGGCCCGCCGTGGCGGACCGTCTTGCCCTTGCGGGGCCGGCTAGGCCCCGATCCGCGTGCTGCTCACTTGCCGCGCTGGTCCCACGGCGGCGCGAACTTCAGCTTCCAGCCGCCGGCCTGCGGCGGGTAGACCAGGTTCAGCCGGCCGTTCCACCACTGGTTCGCGGTGCTCGTGATCAGCCCGAGCCCGGCCGGGGTGAACTTGACGTCGCCCTGCACCGTGCCCTTGAACTCCTGGCCGGCGACCGCGTCACGCACCTTCTTCGAGTCCAGCGAACCGGTCTTCTCGATCGCCTGCAGCAGCACCTGCGCGTTCGCGTAGAACATGCCGACCACCACGCTGCCCTTGCCCTTGTCCTTCAGGTAGCGCTCGCCCAACTCCTTCGCGCCCGGGTACGGCAGGTCCATCGACCAGAAGCCGTCGGCGAGGATGTAGTTGGAGGCGTCGCCCAGCGCGTCGTGGAACTCGTTGGTCCAGGTCCCCTTCCAGCCGTGCAGGTAGGGTACGCTGAAGTTCTGCTCCTTCATCTGCCGCACCAGCGTGATCGCGTCAGTCGGGTTGCCGAACAGCAGCACCGCGTCGACCCCCTTGGCCTTCATCTTCAGGATGTAGGCCGAGTAGTCCTTGGAGCCCATCGCCCACGGCTCGTCCATCACGAACTTGACCTTGTGCTTCTCGGCCATCGCCTTGAACGCGCCGCCGAAGCCCTGCCCGTCGGGCGAGTCCTCCATCACCAGCGCCGGGTTCTTCGGCCGCTCGGCGGCCGGCAGCTTGTCCCAGATCAGGAAGGGCACCTCGGCGCCGCCGCCGGCGTCGTAGAAGAACAGCGCCGACCACTTGAACTTCTTCGGCGTCCACATGTGCGGCCACATCGTGGTGATCATGTAGAACTTCTTGTACTTCTCGGCCGCGAGCGCGCCGGCCATGTTCAGGTCGCCGCCGTGGGTGGACAGCAGCAGGTCGGCCTTCTCGATCTTGATCAGCCGCTCCATCGCGTCGGTGACCTTGGCCGGGTCGCTCTGGTAGTCGGCGACCACCAGCCGCACCGGCAGCTTCTTGTTCGCCTCCTTGATGAAGATGCCGCCCTTGGCGTTGACGTCGGCCACCGCCTGCTCGTAG
>CAZKCJ010000046.1:0-5265 GCA_964550885.1 uncultured Rubrivivax sp.
TGCTGGCGCTGCGCGACGACGGCCTGCAGCGGCTGCGCCACGACGAGCGCGGCGTGCTGCTCAACACCATCGCCGACTGCTACTCGGCGCTCGGCGAGTCGCGGCAGGCGCTGGCCTACATCTTCCAGGCGATGCGGGCGGCGCGTGCCGCCCGCCGCCCCGGCTTCGATGTCGTCATCTACAGCAACCTGGCGGGCGAGCTGATCCGGCTCGGCGACTACCACCCGGCGCTCGCATACATCGAGCAGGGCCTGCAGCGCTGCCGGCGGCTGCGCAACCCGCGGCTGTACAGCGTGCTCGCGATCAGCCTGGTCATCTGCCTGACCCGCCTGCATCGGCCGGCCGAAGCGCTGCCGACGATCCGGCAGCTGCTGCGGCTGCCCACCGACGGCAGCGGGCGCGGGCCGGCGAATGCGCACTACGAGACGATGGCCCTGGCCGCGCTGCAGGCCGGCGATCTGGTGCTGGGCGAGCAGCTGATCGAGCTGGCCCGCACCAGCCTGAGCGGTCACGCCGACGCCGACGAGCGGATCACGCTGCAGGTTGCCCACGCCGAACTGCAGCTGGCGCGCGGCCGGCCGCGCGAGGCGCTGGCCGCGCTCGAGCCGTCGGCCGCGAAGCTGGTTGCCGGCACGATCGACGGCCTGAGCCTGCGCACGCACTGCGTGTTCCTGCACGTGCTCGCCACCGTGCACGAGCTGCTCGGTGACAGCGTCGCCGCGCTGGCGACGCTGCGCGAGTGGCAGCGGCGCTACGTCCAGCGCACCCGGCAGGCGAGCGAGGCCCGCTACCAGGCCGCCGCGCTGCAGACCGAGCTGCTGCGGCTGCAGCTGCGCCTGGACACCGCCGAAGCCAGCCGGCGCGCAACCGAACGCGCGCGCGCCGAGCTCGAGCTCGCCAACGCGCAGCTCGAGCGCAAGGTGACCGAAGTCCAGGCGCTGCAGCAGGCACTGCAGCAGCAGGCCACGCGCGACTTCCTCACCGGCCTGTACAACCGCCGGCACCTCGACCACGTGCTGCCCGGGCTGCTGGCGCTGGCCCAGCGCGACCGCCAGCCGCTGGCGGCGGTGATCATCGATCTGGACCACTTCAAGGCGGTGAACGACACCCTCGGCCATCCGGCCGGCGACCACCTGCTCGCCGCCTTCGGCCAGCTGCTGAACCGCCACAGCCGGCGCAGCGACGTCGCCTGCCGCTACGGCGGCGAGGAGTTCTGCCTGCTGCTGCCGCGCACCAGCGCGCAGGCGGCGCTGCGCAAGTGCGCGCAGCTGCTCAAGGCCTGGGCCCAGGTCGCGGCGCCGGACGCGCCCGCAGCGCGTACCCCGCTGACCTTCTCGGCCGGCGTCGCCGACACCCTGAGCGCAGCCTGCTCGCCGCACGGCCTGCTGCAGGCCGCCGACGCCGCGCTGCTGCGCGCCAAGCGCGGCGGCCGCAACCGGGTGGTCGTGCACGAGGGCGGCACGCCGCGCGTCTTCGCCTGATCGCCGCGGGCGGCCCCGTCCCGACCGGCCCGAGCGCACGGAACGGGCAGGCAACAGGCGTCGACCGCGGCGGCGCGGCGCGCCCAGCCGACAGCTGCGCAATACTCAGCCCAGCCTCGCTGCGACCGCCGGCTGCGCGAGTCGCGTCCGGCTGACCGCAGGCGCGACGACTGCAAGCTGATCGCGGCGCCGGCAGCGCGCCGGGCGCCGGCGCGCGGCAGCCCTGGCGGAGACCACGATGACCACCCCCGAAACCCCCGACCTGCTGTTCGCGCACCACGACCGCGTCGCGGTGCTGACGATGAACCGCCCCGAGCGGCTGAACGCGCTGTCCCTGGCGATGATCGACGCCGCGGTCGCGGCGCTCGAACGCTGCCACGCCGACCCGGCGGTAGGCTGCATCGTGCTGACCGGCGCCGGCCGGGGCTTTTGCGCCGGCGGCGACGTGAAGGCGATGGGCGCCAGCGGCGTCTACGACCTGCCGCTGCAGCAGCAGGTCGACCGGCAGCTGCGGATGCACCGCTTTGCCGCGCTATTGCACGCGGGCCCGAAGGTCACCATCGCCGCGATCAACGGTCCCTGCGCCGGCGCCGGCTTCGGCCTGGCGTTGGCCTGCGACCTGCGGCTCGCGTCGACGACTGCCACCTTCACGACGGCCTTCGCCAAGGTCGGCTTCGCCGGCGACTTCGGCATCACCTGGCCGCTGGTGCGCACGCTCGGCGACGCCCGCGCGAAGGAGCTGCTCTTCCTGGCCGACGTGCTGAGCGCGGCGCAGGCCGAGGCGCTGGGCCTGCTGAACCGGGTGCTCGACCCGGCCGAGCTGCTGCCGGCAGCGATGCAGCTGGCCGCGCGCATCGCCGCCGGCCCGACGGCGGCCTACCGGTACATGAAGGACAACGTGCGCGCCGCCGCGACCGAGAGCTACGCGCAGCTGCTCGACCGCGAGGCGCTGACCCAGCGGCTGGCGGGCAGCACCGCCGACCACCACGAGGGCGTCGCCGCCTTCAACGAGAAGCGCGCACCGCAGTTCCGCGGACGCTGAACCGCGGGGCCAGCCGCGCCTGGCCGCCGCCAACCGGCCGGACCCGAGCCGAACCCCGGGCGGACCTCCGGCCGCCGCCCCTGCGGGAGACCGCAGCGATCAAGCATATGTGAGCGCACGCTGCTGTCAAGAATCTTGTTGGATCGACAGCCTGCAGCCTTGTCGGTTCAGCCCGGGTCGATGCCGGCGTCGAACACCTGCAGGTCGAAGTCGCTCGATCGCTCCTTCATGGTCGCGCACAGGATGCGCCGGCCGTCGGTGCGCACGTTGACCAGCCCGTAGACCAGATCGGTCGCGATCGGCAGCCGCGACAGCCGCCGGTAGCGCCCCTGCGGCGACGGGTCGAAGTCGGCTTCCAGCTGCTCGGGCCGGTAGGCCTGCTGCGGCGCGGCCACCGTGCGCACGTGGGCGGCGAAGTCCAGGCCGACCGAGCGCGCCAGTTCGGTCGAGTACAGCAGCGGTGGCAACCGGCTGCCGTCGGCAGCGCGGGCCTCGCGGCCGTAGCGAGCGCTCGCACCCAGGATGCGCGGCCGCGGGTGCGCGTAGTCCTCGTTGTCGCCCGACGAGATCACGGTCGCCCGCGCGGCCATCGCCTGCACGAAGCGCAGCTCGATGTCGTCGCTGCCGTGGTGGCAGCCCTTGGCGACGTCGGCGGCGAACTCGGCCGCCGGATGCAGCGCCAGCAGCAGCTTCTGCGACGCGGTGTTCAGGTCGCCGGTGAGCAGGATGCGGGCGGCACCGTAGTCCACGCGCAGCACCACCGAGTGGCCGTTGCGGGTGATGCTGTCGCCGCCGAGCACGCGCAGCCCCGCGCCGCCGCCGGCGAGCTGCTCCTCGACCGGGCCCAGCACCCGGATCGCGGCGCCGCCGGCGCTGGGCGCATAGCCCGGCAGCCAGCCGTCGGCGTGGGTCAGCCGGCGCACCTTGCGCGGCAGCTTGCCGACCTGGCGCGCGAGCTCGGCGAAGTCGGTGGCAAACGCGCGCCTGGGCCGCGCGAAGTGGGTCTTGCCGTCGAGCAGCTCGACGATGAACTTGCCCTGCGCCTTGACCGCAGGCGCCGCCAGCGGCAGCGCGGTGGTGCTGGTGTCGGCGCGCACTGCGCCGAGCTTGTCGCCGTCGCGGAAGCGGCCCAGGCCGCTGTGCCAGAAGTGCTCGACCTGCAGCGGGAAGCTCCGCCCGTCGAGCAGCACGCCGGCGAACAGGTCGAGCATGCCGCCGTAGTGGTCGGCGTCGGGGTGGGTCAGCACCAGGTTCTTCAGGCTGACCGCGTCGCGTCGCAGGTCGTCGATGAACTTCCAGCGCACGAAGTTGGCCGCGCCCTTGCGCGTCATCTGCTCGGCCGCGCGGATGCCGGCGTCGATCAGGTGCCAGGCGTCGTCCTGCGGCGTGCGCATCAGCACCCCGTCGCCCTGGCCGACGTCGATCACGTAGACCTCGAGCAGCCCGGTGTCGCCGACCGCGCTCGCCGGCAGCCAGCCCACGCGCCGGCGCGCGCGCACCTTGACCCGGTCGCCGCGGCGTTCGAGCTCGTGCAGCGGGTCGCCCCACAGCAGGGTCGCCACCCGCCTGCCGCCGTCATCCTGCAGCGGCAGCTTGTAGCGGCCGCCGGCGTCGTTCAGGTACTGCATGCGCGCTCCTTCGGGCTGCGGATCGCGCGATCATGCCCGGATCGGCGCCAAGTGCTGGTAAGGTAGGCCCTGCCGCGGGCCGCGAAGCCGGCCGCGGCGCACCGCAGCGGCCGGACACGGGCCGACTGGCGGGGGTCGGGTTCAGCGGCGCTGAACGGATGTGTCGCCCGGGTCTCGTGAGTGGTTCGTCGTGGCCGTCCCCGTGACTGCAACGACCGAGTGAGCCCGCCCGATGACCCATCCGATCCACGATCTCAGCTTCCCGATCACCGAGCCCAGCGCGTTCGAACAGCAGGATCAGGCCTACTTCCTGCTGCGCGAGGATGGCGACACGCTGCGGCTGCGCTTCCACGACTACGGCGCGATCTACCAGCGCCCGGGCCTGTACGAGCAGCTGTTCTACGAGCGGCTGCGCTGCAGCTCGCCGGACAAGGCGCGCGACGTGCTGCTGAAGGTACTGGCCGACAACCAGCAGGACGTGCACAGCCTGCGGGTGCTCGACCTGGGCGCGGGCAACGGCATGGTGGGCGAGCTGCTCGACGCCGCGCGCGTGATCGGCGTCGACCTGCTGCCCGAGGCCCGCGCCGCCTGCGAGCGCGACCGGCCGCACGCCTACGACGCCTACTACGTGCTCGACATGACGCGGCTGGACCCCGGCACCGCCCGCCAGATGAAGAGCTGGCAGCTCGATGCGCTGACCTGCATCGCCGCGCTCGGCTTCGGCGACATTCCGGCGGCGGCCTTCGCGCAGGCCTTCAACCTGATCGAGGCCGGCGGCTGGATCGTCTTCAACATCAAGGAGAGCTTCCTGCACGAAGGCGACCGCACCGGCTTCTCCAAGCTGATCCGCGAGCTGATGTTCACCAACACCCTCGAAGTCCACCACCTGGAGCGCTACCGGCACCGGCTGTCGATCGACGGCGCGCCGCTGTTCTACTTCCTGCTCGCCGGACGCAAGCGCGACGACATCGCCGAGCGCTGGCTGCACGCGCGCGACTGACCCGGCGCCGGCCGCGCGGCCGGCGCAGGCGACAATCGGCCGCCCACCCGCGCCCCGCCCGTAGCCATGCCGCTGGAGCCGCCGTACATCGCGCCCGCCCGCTTCGACGAGCCG
>CAZKCJ010000046.1:5275-7793 GCA_964550885.1 uncultured Rubrivivax sp.
CGTCGCAGCGTGCAGCACCTGCGCGACGCGCTGCACGCCTTCGTCGGCGGCGCCGACCCGGCGCAGCGGGTGCGCGCCTGCTACCCGTACCTGCGCGTGCGCACCGACACCGTCGCGCGCGCCGACTCGCGCCTGAGCTACGGCTTCGTCGCCGGCCCGGGCGCGTACGAGACCACGCTGACCCGGCCCGACCTGTTCGGCCGCTACTACCTCGAGCAGTTCGCGCTGCTGCTGCGCAACCTCGCGGTCGCGCTCGAGGTCGGCACCAGCAAGCAGCCGATCCCGCTGCACTTCTGCCTGGCCGACGACGAGCACGTCGAGGGCACGCTGTCGCTGGAGCGCCGGCAGCGGCTGCGCGACCGCTTCGATCTGCCCGACCTGGGCGTGATGGACGACGGCATCGCCAACGGCACCCACGAGCCGCGTGCCGGCGAGCCCGGGCCGCTGGCGCTGTTCACCGCGCCGCGGGTCGACTACTCGCTGCAGCGGCTGCGCCACTACACCGGCACCGCCGCCGAGCACTTCCAGAACTTCGTGCTGTTCACGAACTACCAGTTCTACATCGACGAGTTCATCAAGCTCGGCCGCGAGATGATGGCCGACCCGCGCTGCGACTACGACAGCTTCGTCGAGCCCGGCAACGTGCTCACGCGCCGCGCCGGCAGCCGCGCGCAGCCCGGCGACGACGCCGGCGTCGCGCCGCCGCGGCTGCCGCAGATGCCGGCCTACCACCTGCGGCGCGGCGACCACAGCGGCATCACGATGGTCAACATCGGCATCGGCCCGGCCAACGCGAAGACGATCACCGACCACGTCGCGGTGCTGCGCCCGCACGCCTGGCTGATGCTCGGCCACTGCGCGGGGCTGCGCAACACCCAGGAGCTGGGCGACTACGTGCTCGCCCACGGCTACGTGCGCGAGGACCACGTGCTCGACGAAGAGCTGCCGCTGTGGGTGCCGATCCCGGCGCTGGCCGAGGTGCAGCTCGCGCTCGAGCACGCGGTCGCCGACGTCACCCAACTGCAGGGCTACGAGCTCAAGCGGCTGATGCGCACCGGCACCGTCGCCTCCACCGACAATCGCAACTGGGAGCTGCTGCCCAAGCGCAACATGGCCAGCAACCCCGAGCGGCGCTTCAGCCAGAGCCGCGCGGTCGCGCTGGACATGGAGAGCGCGACCATCGCCGCCAACGGCTTTCGCTTCCGCGTGCCCTACGGCACGCTGCTGTGCGTCAGCGACAAGCCGCTGCACGGCGAGATCAAGCTGCCCGGCATGGCCAACACCTTCTACCGCGAGCGCGTCGACCAGCACCTGCGCATCGGCATCCGCGCGGTCGAGCTGCTGCGCCAGGAGCGCCCCGGGCGGCTGCACAGCCGCAAGCTGCGCAGCTTCGCCGAGGTCGCGTTCCAGTAGCGGCGGGCTCGCCCGCCCGGGCCAGCCGCGCCGCTGTCGGCAGGCGGCGGCCTGCGCCGCCCGCGCAGCTAGTACATTCACAGGGCCGCGAGGATCTTCGGCGGCGGGCCCGGCGCCCGGGTCCGCCGGCAACCCAACCCCATCCACCCGGGTGCCTGCAGGCGCCCAAGGAGACTGCCCCATGCCGAGCCCATCGAACAACGGCCGTGGCGACGCCGCGACCGCCGCCGCCGTCGCCGCGATCCGCACGCTGGCCCTGGTCGGGCCGGCCGGCGCCGGCAAGACCCAGCTGGCCGAAGCGCTGCTGCACCGCGCCGGCGCGATCACCACCGCCGGCTCGCTCGACCGCGGCACCACGGTCAGCGACTACGACCCGCTCGAGCGCAAGCTGCAGCACTCGCTGAACGCGGCGGTGATGCACCTGAGCCACGACGACGTGCGCGTGCACCTGATCGACACCCCGGGCACGCCGGATCTCGTCGGCCAGGCGCTGCCGGCGCTGGCGGCGGTGGAGACCGCGGTGGTGGTGATCAACGCGGCCAACGGGATCGAGCCGGCAGCGGTGCGGATGATGGAGTACGCGGCCGAGCGCCACCTCGACCGGGTGATCGTGGTCAACCGGATCGACGCCGCCGACCTCGACCTGCCGCGGCTGCTCGAGCAGATCCAGGCGACCTTCGGCAAGGAGTGCCTGCCGCTGAACCTGCCCGACGCCGGCGGCGAGCGGGTGGTCGACTGCTTCTACAACCGCGACGGCCACAGCGACTTCGGCTCGGTCGCCGCCGCGCACCAGGCGCTGGTCGAGCAGGTGGTCGAGGTCGATGCCGACTTCGTCGACCGCTACCTGAACGACGGCGACATCGACGCCGCCGAGCTGCACGCGCCGCTGGAGCAGGCGCTGCGCGAAGGCCACCTGATCCCGGTGTGCTTCGCGTCCGCGCGCACCGGTGCCGGCGTGGGCGAGTTGCTCGACGTGATCGTCAAGCTGCTGGCCAACCCGACCGAAGGCAACCCGCCTGACTTCCTGAACGGCGACGACGCGAACGCGCAGCCGATCCGGGTCGAGCCCGATCCGGCGCAGCACGTGCTCGCGCACGTGTTCAAG
>CAZKCJ010000046.1:7803-9789 GCA_964550885.1 uncultured Rubrivivax sp.
TTCAAGATCACCGCCGACCCCTTCGTCGGCAAGCTCGGCGTGTTCCGCGTGCACCAGGGCACGGTCACGCCCGGCAGCCAGCTGTTCGTCGGCCACGGCCGCAAGCCGTTCCGCGTCGGCCATCTGTTCATGCTGCAGGGCAAGGAGCACGTCGAGGTGCAGCGCGCGCTGCCCGGCGACATCGTCGCGGTGGCCAAGGTCGACGAGCTGCACTTCGACGCGGTGCTGCACGACGCGGCCGAGGACGAGCACATCCGGCTCGAGCCGCTGCCGTTCCCGATCCCGGTGCACGGCGTGGCGATCAGCCCGAAGCGCCGCGGCGACGAGCAGCGCATGTGGGAGATCCTGAACAAGCTGATCGCCGAGGACCCGTGCCTGAAGGTCGAACACCTGGCCGCGACCAACGAGACCGTGCTCTACGGGCTGGGCGACCTGCACCTGCGCATCCTGCTCGACCGGCTGCGCGAGGTCTACAAGTTCGAGGTCGACACCCGCCCGCCGCGCATCGCCTACCGCGAGACCGTGACCGCGCCCGCCGAAGGCCACCACCGCCACAAGAAGCAGACCGGCGGCGCCGGCCAGTTCGGCGAGGTCTTCCTGCGCATCGCGCCGCTGGAACGCGGCACCGGCTTCGAGTTCGCCGACGAGGTCAAGGGCGGCACCATTCCCGGACAGTTCATCCCGGCGGTCGAGAAGGGCGTGCGCGAGGTGCTGGCCAGCGGCGCGATCGCCGGCTATCCGGTGGTCGACGTCAAGGTGGTCGTCTACGACGGCAAGCACCACAGCGTCGACAGCAAGGAGATCGCCTTCGTCACCGCCGGCAAGAAGGCCTTCATCGAGGCGATCCGCGCGGCTCGGCCGATCGTGCTGGAGCCGATCGTGAACATCGAGATCACGGTGCCCGACGCGGCGATGGGCGACGTGACCGGCGACCTGTCGGCCAAGCGCGGCCAGGTCAGCGGCACCACCAACGCCGCCGCCGGGATGATGGTGGTGCGCGGCCAGGTGCCGATGTCGGAGCTGGCCGGCTACCAGTCGCGGCTGAACGCGATGACCGCGGGCCAGGGCCGCTACACGATCGCGCTGTCGCACTACGAGGCGGTGCCGCCGAACGTGCAGCAGCAGCTGGTCGGCGCGCACAAGGTGCAGGACGACGAGTAGCGCCGCCGCCGGCTTCGGCGGCGTGCACCGGCAGGCAAGCGCCGGTCCTTGCCGCTGAACTCGCCGCGAGCTGCCGGCACGCGCCGGCGCGGACTGCTCGGCGCGACCGCCGGGGCTGCTGGGTATCATCTGCCGCCAGCAAGCGGAGGTAGGTGATGAAGGGTGATGCGCAGGTGGTGGCGGGGCTCAACGAGTACCTGTCGTACGAGCTGACCGGCCACCGGCAGTACCTGCTGCACGCCGGCATGTGCCGCAACTGGGGCTTCGAGCGGCTCGCGCGGATCCAGGACGACTACGTCGCCGAGGAGACGCGCCACGCGGCGCGGATGATCGCGCGGATCCTGCTGCTCGACGGCGCGGCCGCGCCGCGCGAGCTGCGGCCGATCGTCGGCGCACCGACGGTGCCCGAGCAGAACGCGCTCGACCGCGAGCTGGTCAGCCAGGCGATCGACCACCTGCGCGCGACGATTCCGGTGTGCGAGCAGGTGCGCGACTACGTCAGCCGCGACCTGCTGCGCGAGATGCTCGCCGACGAGGAGCAGCACCTCGACTGGCTCGACACCGAGGCCGGGCTGATCCGGCAGTTCGGGCTGCAGAACTACCTGCAGTCGCAGACCAGCTGAGGCGCGGCCGGGGCGGCGCCGCGGGCGCCGCTGCGGTGCGCGCGACCGCCATCGTCTGCCTGCGGCAGCCGGCGCCGGGCTGGAACCGCTGCGCCAGCCCTCGCCGCCGGGCAGCCAGGCTCGGCGGCCCGCTCAGCCGCCGGCGGCGAGCTCGCGCGCGCGCTGCTCGGCCAGCCGGATCGCGCGCACGATCGCGGCCTTC
>CAZKCJ010000046.1:9799-12953 GCA_964550885.1 uncultured Rubrivivax sp.
GCCGTCGGCCTCGAGCGCGGCCAGCGCCGCGTGCGTGGTGCCGCCCTTGGAGGTCACGCGCTCGCGCAGCAGCGCCACCGGCTCCTCGGCCTGGCGCGCCAGCTCGGTCGCGCCGGCGAAGGTGCCCAGCGCCAGCGCGCGGCCCTGCTCGGGGCTCAGGCCCATCTGCTGCGCCGCCTCCAGCATCGCTTCGAGGAAGTAGAACACGTAGGCCGGGCCCGAGCCGGACAGCGCGGTCACCGCGTCCAGGTCGGCCTCCTGCTCGACCCACAGCGTGCGGCCGGTCGGCGCGAGCAGCGCGTCGACCCGCGCGCGTTCGGCGGCGCCGACCGCGGGGGTCGCGTACAGGCCGGCGATGCCGTGACCGATCAGCGCCGGCGTGTTCGGCATGCTGCGCACGATCCGCGCGGCGCCGCTGGCGCGGGCGATCGCGTCGCAGCGGATGCCGGCCATCACGCTCAGGTGCAGCGCGCCGGCCGCGTGCGCGCCGCAGGCGGCAGCCGCCGCCGCGAAGACCTGCGGCTTGACCGCCCAGACCAGCAGCGCCGCCGCGCCCAGCGTGGCGTCGGCCGCGGCCAGCGTGCGCACGCCGAAGCGCTGCTCCAGCCGCGCGCGCTGCTCGGCGAGCGGCTCGACCACGGTGATCGACTGCGCCGGCTGGCCGCTGCGCAGCAGGCCGCCGATCAGCGCGGTGGCCATGTTGCCGCCGCCGAGGAACGCGATCGCATCGGGCTGCATGCGCCGCAGTGTAGCGAGGCCCGCCGCGGCGCCCGGCCGGAATCCGTAAGATCGGCGTTGCCGCAGGCCGCGCGCCTGGCAAAACCCGATTCCGGCCCGACATGCAGCCCATGACCCCGACCGACCCCGCCGCCGCCCTGTCCTTCGACGTCACCGAGGCCGACTTCCGCCAGACCGTGCTCGAGCGCTCGCTCGACGTACCGGTGCTGGTGGACTGCTGGGCGCCCTGGTGCGGCCCCTGCCGCAACCTGAAGCCGGTGCTCGAGAAGCTGGTGCAGGAGTACGGCGGCGCCTTCGTGCTCGCCAAGCTGAACACCGACGAGGCGCCGCAGATCTCGGCCGCGCTGCAGATCCGCAGCATTCCGCTGGTGGTGCTGTTCATCGGCGGGCGGCCGGTCGACCAGTTCATGGGCGCGCTGCCCGAAGGCCAGGTGCGCGCCTTCCTCGACAAGCACCTCGGGCCGCAGCTGTCCGAAGCCGAGGCGCTGCGCGCCGAGGCCGCCGAGGCCGCCGACCCGCAGCAGGCCGAGATGCTGCTGCGCGAGGCGCTGCGGCTGGAGCCGGGCAACGCCGAGGTGCTGCTGGACCTGGCGACCCGCTGGGTCGAGCGCGGCGCCTTCGACGACGCGACCCAGCTGTTGGGCAAGCTGTCGGCCGAGGCCGGCGGCGACCGCCTGGCCGCGCTGCACAAGCGCATCGAGCTGGCGAAGAACAAGCCGGCCGGCGACCCGACGGCGCTGGCCGCGCGCATCGCCGCCAACCCGAAGGACTTCGACGCGCGCTTCGCGCTCGCCGCGTTCCGCGCGTGGGAGGGCAAGTTCGACGCCGCCTTCGACGAGCTGCTCGAGGTGGTGCTGCGCGACAAGGCCGAGTGGCGCGAGAAGGCGCGGCTGCAGCTGATCGAGTGGTTCGCGCTGTGCACCGACGCCGACGCGGTCAGCCGCGGCCGGCGCTACCTGGGCATGTACCTGAACTGAGACCGGTGCGCCCCGGCCGCGCACGCCTCGCGTTGCCGTCCCCCGCGCCCGCCGGCGGCGCGGCCGCTCCCGTCACGGACACGTCGCCGGTGCCCGCCGGGTGCAGCCCCGGCCCGACGTGCGTCGTGCGTCGCCGCGGTACTGCGGGGGCCGCGCCAACAGCGTGACGCTTTGCGCGGCGCGGGCAGCGCCGGCGCCGGCGGCCGCGAAGCGCTGCCGCACTTGTTGTAACTTCGACCGGATGCTCGGCACAATGCCCCGAGCCCGAGGCTGCGCGCCTCTGCCCGCCCCATGGACATCACCCAGCTGCTGGCCTTCTCGGTCAAGAACAAGGCGTCGGACCTGCACCTGTCGTCGGGCCTGCCGCCGATGATCCGGGTGCACGGCGACGTGCGCCGCATCAACGTCGAGCCGCTCGAGCACAAGCAAGTGCACGCGATGGTCTACGACATCATGAACGATGCGCAGCGCAAGCACTTCGAGGACACGCTCGAGTGCGACTTCAGCTTCGAGATCCAGGGCCTGGCGCGCTTTCGCGTCAACGCCTTCAACCAGAACCGCGGCGCCGGCGCGGTGTTCCGCACGATCCCGAGCAAGATCCTGACGCTCGAACAGCTGGCCGCGCCGAAGGTCTTCGCCGAGCTCGCGCTCAAGCCCCGCGGGCTGGTGCTGGTGACCGGCCCGACCGGCTCGGGCAAGAGCACCACGCTGGCGGCGATGGTCAACCACCTGAACGAAAACGAGTACGGCCACGTGCTGACGGTGGAGGACCCGATCGAGTTCGTGCACGAGAGCAAGAAGTGCCTGGTCAACCAGCGCGAGGTCGGCCCGCACACGATGAGCTTCAACAACGCGCTGCGCTCGGCGCTGCGCGAGGACCCGGACGTGATCCTGGTCGGCGAGATGCGCGACCTGGAAACCATCCGGCTGGCACTGACCGCGGCCGAGACCGGCCACCTGGTCTTCGGCACGCTGCACACCAGCAGCGCCGCCAAGACCATCGACCGCGTCGTCGACGTCTTCCCCGCGGCCGAGAAGGACATGGTGCGCGCGATGCTGTCCGAGTCGCTGGTGGCGGTGATCTCGCAGACGCTGTGCAAGCTCAAGGACGGCTCGGGCCGCGTCGCCGCGCACGAGATCATGATCGCCACCTCGGCGATCAAGAACCTGATCCGCGAGAACAAGGTCGCGCAGATGTACTCGAGCATCCAGACCGGCCAGAGCCTGGGGATGCAGACGCTCGATCAGAACCTGGCCGACCTGGTGCGGCGCAACGTCGTGTCGCCGGCCGAGGCGCGCGGCAAGGCGAAGTTTCCCGAGAATTTCCCCGGGTAGGGGCGCTGCGGCTTCGGCCGTTTGGACCGATGACTTCGGGTGTGCGGGCGTTTGCTGCCGAACAACACCTCGAAACGATCGCTTGGTGCAACGTCAGACGGCAG
>CAZKCJ010000047.1:0-3681 GCA_964550885.1 uncultured Rubrivivax sp.
GCCCAATCTCGCTCGCAGCCCGAAGGGCCGAGCGCAACTGCGGTTCTTAGGGTGAGCGCCGTGCTGCCGCAAGCGAGCTCGTCCGGCCGCGTGGCGCCGACCCTGCAGCTCGACCCGCTCGTCGCCGCCGAGGCCGCGGTGCCGGCGGGCTTCGCGGCCGCCGAATGGCGCGCGCGCGTCCAGCTCGCCGCGTGCTACCGCGTGTTCGCGCATCTGGGCTGGACCGAGCTGCTGTTCAACCACATCACGCTGCGCGTTCCGGGCGAGGCGGGCGCGTTCCTGATCAACCCCTTCGGGCTGACCTACCGCGAGGTCACGCCGCGCAACCTGATCAAGATCGGCATCGACGGTGCGCCGCTCGAGGACAGCCCGTACCCGGTCAACCGCGCCGGCTTCGTGATCCACAGCGCGGTCCACGCGGCGCGCGCCGACGCGCACTGCGTGATGCACACCCACACCACCGCCGGCATGGCGATCGCGAACAAGCACAGCGGCCTGTCGCACGACGACTTCTACGGCGCCGAGCTTTATGGCGACGTCGCGTACCACGCCTTCGAAGGCATCACCGTGCACGACGCCGAGAAGCCGCGGCTGGTCGCGAGCCTCAGCGACAAGCGCGTGCTCGTGCTGCGCAACCACGGCCTGCTCGTGGTCGGCAGCGACGTCTTCGACGCCTTCCGCTGGATGTGGACGCTGCAGCGCGCGTGCGAGGTGCAGGTCGCGAGCGCCGCGCTGCGCGGCCCCGACACCGCGCTGAGCGACGCGGTGCGCGCGGCCTGCGTGCGCGACGCGCGCAGCTTTGAGCCGCAGGGCAAGCTCGACCGGCTGCTGTTCGCCGGCGTGCTGCGCGACGCCGATCTCGACCCCGCGACGCTCGCCTGACCGTACGCCGCGACCTTCGAACCCTGGCGCCAGACAGCGCCGCCCGACCCAGGAGACATCGATGAAGAAGCTGACCCTCGCAACGCTCGCCGGCGGCGCGCTCGCGCTGTCCATCGGCACCGCCTCGGCGCAGGTCGTCCTGACCACGTCGCTCTTTCAGCCGCAGACGCACGCGATCGTCAAGGGCGTGACGACCTGGTGCGACGAGGTCGCGAAGGCGACCGCACAGCGCGTGAGCTGCAAGATGCTGCCCAAGCACGTGAGCTCGCCGCAGGCGACCTTCGACGCGGTGCGCGACGCGCAGGTCGACCTGTCGGTCGGCATCCACGGCTACACGCCGGGGCGCTTCGTGCTGACGCAGATCGCCGAGCTGCCCTTCCTCGGCGACTCGGCCGAGACGACCTCGGTCGCGTACCAGCGCGTGTTCGACAAGTACCTCGCCGCCGCCGACGAGCACAAGGGCGTGAAGGTGCTCGCGGTGTTCACCCACGGCCCCGGCGACATCTACCTCGGCAAGCGCGCGATCAACCGGCTCGCCGACCTCGACGGGCTGAAGTTTCGCGTCGGCGGCGGCATGGTCAACGAGGTCGCGAAGGCGATCGGCGCGAACGCGATCCTCAAGCCCGTGACCGAGTCCTACGAGCTGATGTCCTCGGGCGTCGTCGACGGCGTGTTCCTGCCGGCCGAGTCGGTCGTCGTGCACCGGCTCGAAGCCTTCATCCAGCACCGCACCCGCATTCCCGGCGGCCTGTACAACACGAGCTTCGCGTTCGTGATGAATCCGGACGCGTGGAGGCGGATCGCGCCGGCCGACCAGCAGGCGATCATGAAGCTGTCGGGCGAGCAAGCTGCGCGCCTCATCGGCAAGGAGTGGGACCTGTCGGATCAGCGCGGCGTCGAGGCGCTGACGAAGAAGGGCGTGTCGTCGGCGCCCAGTCCGAAGGAACTGGTCGACGAGGTCCGCGCGCGGGTGCAGCCGCTCGAGCAGAAGTGGGTCGACGCCGCGAAGGCGCGCGGCCTGGCCGATCCGGCGAAGGCGCTGCAGGACATGCGCGCCGAGATCGCGTCGCTGCAGCGCTGAGCGCACGGCGCGGACGCAGACAGCCGGCACCTCCGATGCGGCGCGATCAACTCGTGGCCTGGATCGAGCGCGGGCTCGGCCTCGTCGTCGCGGCGTGCATGTTCGCGATGATGAGCCTGATGTTCGTCGACGTCGTCGCGCGCAAGCTGCTCGGCAGCAGCGTGCCGGGCGGCGTCGAGCTGATCGAGCTGCTGATGCTCGGCGTCGTCTTCGCCGGGCTGCCGATCGTCTCGCTCAAGGGCGAGCACATCGTGCTCGACCTGCTCGACCACCTGCTGCCCGCGCGGCTGCGCCGGCTGCAGGAGCGCATCGCGAACCTCGCGAGCGCACTGCTGCTCGCCGGTGCCGGCGTGCTCGTGCTCGAGCGCGCCGGGCGCACGCTCGAGTACGGCGACGTGACGCCGGCGCTCGCGATCGGCCTGGGCCGGTTCCACGTCGCGATCGGCGTGCTGCTGTTCGTGACTGCCGCGGTGCACCTGCTGCTGCTGGCCGCGCCCGGGGCAGCGCAGGACGAAGCGCAGGCGCCGCGGTGAGCGCGACGCTGCTCGGCTTCGCCGCGCTGTTCGCGCTGATGCTGCTGCGCGTGCCGCTCGCGTTCGCGATGGGCTTCGTCGGCCTTGCCGGCATGGGGCTGATGCGCTCGTGGCCGGCGGCGTACGCGTCGGCCGCGGGCGAGATCATCGACATCGCGAAGTACACGCTGTCGGTCGTGCCGCTGTTCATCCTGATGGGCAACCTCGTCACCAAGGCCGGCATGTCGCGCGAGCTGTTCCGCGCGTCCTACGCCTTCGTCGGCCACCGCCGCGGCGGGCTCGCGCTGTCGACGATCACCGCGTCGGCCGGCTTCGGCGCGATCTGCGGCTCGTCGCTGGCGACGGTCGCGACCATGGCCCGGGTCGCGATGCCCGAGATGCGCCGCTACGGCTACGCCGACTCGTTTGCCGCCGGCACCGTCGCCGCCGGCGGCACGCTCGGCATCCTGATCCCGCCGTCGGTGATCATGGTGATCTACGGGATCATGACCGAGCAGAGCATCGGCGCGCTGTTCGCCGCCGGGCTCGTCCCCGGACTGCTCGCGACCGCGCTGTACATGGCGGCGGCGGCGATCGTCACCGCGCGCGCGCCGCAGCTCGGCCCGCCCGGCGAGCGCATCGAATGGGCGCAGCGCTGGCAGGCGCTGCGCGAGATCTGGTCGGTGCTCGCGCTGTTCGTCGTCGTCATCGGCGGCATCTACGGCGGCCTCTTCACCGCGACCGAGGCGGCCGGCGTCGGCGCGGTCGGCGGGCTCGCCTTCGCGCTCGCGCGGCGCGCGCTCACCTGGCGCAGCCTGATCGAGTCGTTCAGCGAATCCGGCCGCACCTCGGCGATGCTGTTCACGATCCTGATCGGCGCGTCGATCTTCTCGAACTTCATCAACTACACGTCGATGCCGACCGACCTGCGCGACTGGATCGCCGGCTTCGGGGTGACGCCGCTCGTCGTCGTGCTGTTCATGTGCCTGATCTACCTGGTGTTGGGCACGGCGATGGAGTCGCTGTCGATGATCCTGCTGACCGTGCCGATCTTCTTCCCGCTGATCGTGCACCTGGGCCTGGACCCGATCTGGTTCGGCGTGCTGATCGTGTGCGTGGTCGAGATCGGCATGATCACGCCGCCGGTCGGCATGAACGTGTTCGTGCTGCGCAGCGTGCTGCCCGACGTCTCGACCGGCACGATCT
>CAZKCJ010000047.1:3691-8056 GCA_964550885.1 uncultured Rubrivivax sp.
TCACCATGTCGTCGACCGTCGTGAGGAAGAGTGCCGACGTGCCGACCAACGCGATCTGGCGCGGCGTGTTCCCGTTCGTGCTCGCCGACGTCGTGCGCATGGGCATCCTGCTCGCGTTCCCGATCCTGTCGGTCTGGCTGCCGCGCACGCTCGGGCTGTAGCCGTGCGAAGGCGATGCAGGCGCGGCGCCGCGGGCGGACGCCGACGCGCACAGGGTCATCCGCAGCATTCCAGGCCGCCGTGCGTTTTCCGTCGTACAAGCAACGCCTCATGAGTTCGACCGCCGATATCCCCAACCCGCTGGAGAACTTCTCCGAGTGCCACGCCGGCATCCTCGAGCAGCTCGACGAACTGCACGCGCTGCCCGGTCTGCTCGAGCCCGCGGCGCGCGCGCGCCGGCTGGCGGCGGAGTCGATCGCGTTCTTCCGCGACATCACCGCCGCGCACCACGAGGAGGAGGAGCGCGAGCTGTTTCCGGCGGTGCTGGCCGATGCGCGCCCGGGCGAGGAGCAGGAGCGGGTGCGGGCGATGGTGCAGCGGCTGACGCGCGAGCACCGCGCGGTCGAGATCGCGTGGAAGCGCCTGGAGCGGGGCCTGCGCCGGGTGGCGAAGGGCCACGACGCCGACATCGACGTCGCCGAACTGCACCGCCTGCTCGAGGTCTACAGCGCGCACGCGCGCTACGAGGAGAACGAGTTTCTGCCGTTGAGCGCCGAAATCCTCGGCCGCAACCGCCGGCACCTGGCCGCGCTCGGCCTCAGCCTGCACCTGCGCACCGCGAAGACGCGACTCAACTACATCTGACGGCGCGGCCGCGGGCGACCGGCGACGGCAGCGCCGCCACGCACGGGGCGGCGTGTCCGCCGCGCGCCGCCGCCGCGACGCTCGGCCGGGGCACCACAATCACACTCCGACCGCGGCGCCACCGTCCGGGCCGCGGACGCCGAGTGCGGTCAGCGGCCGCGACGCAGCACAGCAGCGGCGCCGCCGCGTCGCGATGCGCCCCCGCCCCAGCCTGATTGACTACCCGCCATGCCCACCATCTTCGAGCGTCTGCTGAGCGGCGAAATCCCCTGCGCGAAGATCTACGAGGACGAGCTGGTCTTCGCCTTCATGGACGCCGGTCAGGTGAACGACGGCCACGTGATCGTCGCGACCAGGGCGCCGCGCGAGACGCTGCTGGACTGCAGCGAGGACGAGGCCGCGGCGCTGATGCGCGTCGCGCGCCGCGTCGCGCTGGCGGTGCAGGCGGCGTTCGCGCCGGCGGGCATCACCGTGCTGCAGGCGAACAAGCCGGCCGGCTGGCAGACGGTGCCGCACCTGCACCTGCACGTGCTGCCGCGACACGAGGGCGACGGCGTCGGGCTGACCTGGCCGCGCAAGGAGCCCGGCATCGAGCGGCTGCGCGAGCTCGCGGCGCGGCTGCGGATCTGACGCGCCGGCGCGCTGCGCCGCAGCCGCTCGCGCGCCGGCGGCTGCACCGCGCGCCGCTGCCGCACGCCGGCGCTGCGCAGCCGCTATCCTTGCCGGCCGCGATGAGCCCGGCTGCCGCCTCCAACGTCCCCGCTGCAGCCGTCGCGCATCCGCCGGCCCACGGCCGCGTTCGTGCCGTTCGACTGCGCGCTCACCCCGCCGCAGCGTCGGCGCAGCCGGATCGCGCAGCCGCCGCAGCGCCGCCTGAGCGGGCAGACACGCCGCTCGCGCCCGCCGCCGGGGCCGCCGCTTGAGTGCCGCGCCGCCGCTGGCGGCCAGCGTGCCGCGCACCTGGCGCGAGTCGGCGACGCAGATCCTGCAGCTGGCCTGGCCGGTGTTCATCGCGCAGCTCGCGGTGGTCGCCTTCGGCACCGTCGACACGCTGCTGGTCGCGCGCTACTCGGCGCTGGACCTGGCGGCGCTGGCGGTGGGCGCAGCCGCGTACATGACGGTGTTCGTCGGCTTCATGGGCGTGGTGGTGGCGGCCGGCCCGCTGGTCGGCCAGTTCTTCGGCGCCGGCAAGCTGCCCGAGGCCGGTCACCAGCTGCACCAGGCGGTGTGGGTCGCGCTGGCGCTGGCGGTGGCCGGCAGCACGCTGCTGGCCTTTCCGGTGCCCTTCGTCGCGATCGCGCAGGCGCCGCCCGCGGTCGAGGCGAAGATGCGCCAGTACCTGCTGGCGCTGGCGGTCGCGCTGCCGGCGGCGCTGCTGTTCGCTGCGTACCGCGGCTTCAACATCGCGGTGTCCAGGCCCAAGGCGGTGATGGCGATCCAGCTCGCCGGGCTCGGGCTGAAGGTGCCGCTGTCGGCCTCGCTGGTATGGGGCGTGCCGGCGCTGGGCCTGCCGGCGCTGGGGGTGCTCGGCTGCGGCATCGCCACCGCGATCGCGATGTGGCTGCAGGTCGCCGCCGGCCTGATCGTGCTGCTGCGCGACCGCTTCTACACGCGCTTCACGCTCGGCCAGCGGTTGCGCGCGCCCGACCGGCGCGCGATCGGCGCGCAGCTGCGGCTGGGCCTGCCGATGGGCGCGTCGATCCTGATCGAGGTCAGCGGCTTCGCGTTCATGGCGGTGTTCATCGCCCGGCTGGGACCGATCCCGGTGGCCGGCCACCAGCTCGCGGCGAACCTGGTGTCGATCCTGTTCATGCTGCCGCTGGCGCTGGCCAACGCGACCGCGACGCTGGTCGCGCAGCGGGTGGGCGCGCGCGACCTGCAGACCGCGCGCCGGATCGGCTGGCACGGCGTGCAGATCGGCCTGGGCATGGGCCTGCTGCTCGGCGGCAGCGTGTACCTGCTGCGCCACGGCGTGCTGCGGCTGTACACGGACGACGCCACCGTGATCGCCGCCGCACTGCCGCTGCTGGCCTGGGTCGCGGTGTTCCACAGCGCCGACGCGACCCAGGCGGTGGCCGCGTTCGTGCTGCGCGCGTACCGGATCGCGACGCTGCCGATGCTGATCTTCGCGGTGTCGATGTGGGGGGTGGGCCTGACCGGCGGCTACCTGCTGGCCTTCGACGTGACCGGCCTCGCGCCGCCGGCGCTGCGCGGCGCGCGCGGCTTCTGGGCGGCCAGCACCTGCGGCCTGGTGCTGGCCGCGCTGGGCCTGTGCGGATTGCTCGCGTGGGTGCTGCGCCAGCAGCTGCGGCGCGAGGCGACTGCGGCGACGCAGCCCGCCTGAGCCAGGGGGCCGCCCGCGGCAATCGGCGGCGGCCGCCGTCCGAGAGCTGCGCAGCGGCCGCGCCGCCGGCTGCGTCGAAGGTCAGCGCGCCGCGTCCGCTGCAGCCCCGCCGAGCAGCGTCGCATAGCGATCGAGGTCGACGTTGCCGCCGCTGACGATCACGCCGACGCGCTTGCCGCGCAGGTCGATCGCGCCGTGCAGCAGCGCGGCTGCGGCCAGGCAGCCGGTGGGCTCGACCACCAGCTTCAGCCGCTCGGCGAAGAAGCGCATCGTCGCCGCAAGCTGCGCGTCGCTGACGGTGACGATCGACGCGACCAGCGCCTGGATCACCGGGAAGGTCAGCTCGCCGCTGGCCTGGGTCTGCGCGCCGTCGGCGATCGTCGCCGGCGTCGGGATCCGCACGATCTGGCCGCGCTGCAGGCTCAGCTGGGTGTCGTTGCCAGCCTCGGGCTCGACCCCGTGCACCGCGATGCCGGGCTGCAGCTGCCGCGCGGCGACCGCGCAGCCGGCGATCAGCCCGCCGCCGCCGACGCACACCAGCAGCGCGTCGAGCGCGCCGACCTCCTCCAGCAGCTCGAGCGCCGCGGTGCCCTGCCCTGCCATCACCTGCGGGTGGTCGAAGGGCGGGATCAGCGTCATCCCGCGCTCCTGGGCCAGGCGCCGGCCGATCGCGTCGCGGTCTTCGCTGTAGCGGTCATACAACAGGACTTCGCAGCCCGGCTGCCCGGCCTGGTACGCGCGGGTCGCGGCGAGCTTGGCCGGCGGCGCGTCGTGCGGCATCACGATCACGCTGGGCATGCGCAGCAGCCGCGCGGCAAGCGCGATCGCCTGCGCGTGGTTGCCGCTGGAGAAGGCGATCACCCCCGCCTGCCGCTGCGCCGAGCTGAACTGGGCCAGGGCGTTGTACGCGCCGCGGAACTTGAACGCGCCGGCGCGCTGCAGGTTCTCGCACTTGAAGAAGACTTCGGCGCCGCAGCGCGCGTCGGCGTGCCGTGAGCGCCGCACCGGCGTGCGCACCGCCACGCCGGCCAGCCGCCGGGCGGCCTGCTGCACGTCGTCGAAGCTGATCGCCAGGCTGGTCGTGCTCATCGGGTGCGGTGCGGGAGGCCGCCGCCACTCCCAGTCTGCGGTCGGCGGTCGGCAGCGACCGGCCTTGGTGCTCGGTGGCGGCTGCGTGCCGGGCGGCGGGTGACGGGACGCCGCGCCCGGCGGCAGCG
>CAZKCJ010000047.1:8066-12948 GCA_964550885.1 uncultured Rubrivivax sp.
GGCGGGCGAAGGCCCGAGACCGGCGATTTCCGCCCCCGGATTCACCCGCAGGTCAATTGGGGCAGAACTCTAATGCATCGTCAGGCAGGGGCACGCCCGAGCGGCTACAGTCTTCGATATTGCGCTGCACAATGAATCGGAGATGAACGCAAGCTCCACCGACGAACAGGGTGTCTTCAGCCTCGTCGAAATCATCGAGTTGAAGTGGCTGCTGGCCGCCGAGGGCATGCACCTGCACGTCGAGCGGCTGCAGGCCGACCGCGACTACGCCTGCAGCTGCCTGACCAGCGCCGAGGCTTCGGCCAACCCGGTGCTGCGCCGCGTCGCCCACCGGCTGCGGCAGAAGCTGGCCTGCGCGCGGCCCGCCTGAGCGGCGGCAGCGCGGGGCGGTTGCCGGCACGGCGGCAGCGCTCGAGACCCGCGACCGCGGCCCGGCCGTCGCCCGGAAGGCGGTGCACACCGCCAGTCGGCGCTCGGCATGCGACGGGCAGCAACACGGGCAGATCGCGCGGGCGACGTCGGCAGCCGCGGGCACTGCGGCCCGGCCGGCTTCGAGCCGAGCGCCTGCTCGCCGCGTTCGCGCTGCCGGGCAGCGCGGCCGACCGGCGTCAGCCTGACCGCGGCAGCGCCGCGATCACTGCTTGAAGGCCTCGATCGTCGCGCCGATGCGCACCGTCTTGGGCATGCCGACCTTGACCAGGTAGTCCATCCCCCACTGCGTGCGGTCGATCACCGCCTCGAAGTCGCCGCCGCAGGCCTCGGTCTTCGCGCGCTGGTTCGGGTAGCAGCGGAACTGCGCGGCCTTCAGCGTGACGGGGTGGGTCTGGCCCAGCAGCGTCAGCTGGCCGGGGACCTCGACCAGCCGGTCGCCCTCGAACACCAGGCGGTCGGAGACGAAGCGCATCGTCGGATGCTTCGCGACGTCGAACAGGTCGGCGCTGCGCAGATGCTCGTCGAAGCCCTTGGAGCCGCTGTAGACGCTCGCCGTCTGCACCGTGATGTCGACCGCGCCGGTCCGCGCCTCCTTGTCGAAGCGCACGCTGCCCGACACGTCGCCGAAGCGCCCGCGGTTGATCGACGCACCGTTGTGGTCGATCGCGAAGCTCGCGTAGGTGTGGTCGAGGTCGATCTTGTAGTCGGCCGGTGCGGCCTGGGCGGTCGCCAGGCCGAGTCCAAACGCGGCGCCGATGGTCCAGATGGCCAGGGTTCGAGTGCTAGCTTGCATCAGACAGACCTTTCAGAAGGTTGCGTTGAAAGGGGCGGTGCACATCGGTTCTGGGCAGGCGATCGGCTCGCCCTGTGCGTCATAACGAGCGATTGTCTAAGGGTTAACCCTAGTATGGCCCAGAAGGTCGCGGATCCGCCACTGCGGCGCCGACTTCTCTTGCGGCAGGTCAAGGCCGGGCGAACCTGCAAGCGCACCGGCGGTTGCACCGAGTGCCGCAGCGGCAGCGGCGCTCGATGCCTGCAGCGCGTGGACGCGCTTCAGCCGCCCGGCGAAGCCGCCGGATCGGCCGCGGCGCGCAGGCTGCGCCGGCGCGCGCGCCACGCACCCAGCAGCGCGATCAGCCCGGGCACGATGATCATCAGCCAGATGATCAGGCTCATGTTCGCCTGCGCCCACGGCGTGTTGCCGAACAGGTAGCCCAGCAGCGCCACGCCGATCACCCAGATCAGCGCGCCGACCACGTTGTAGAGCGTGAACTTGCCGCGGGTCATCGCCGCGACCCCGGCGACGAAGGGCACGAAGGTGCGGATGAAGGGCAGGAAACGCGCGGCGATGATCGTCACCCCGCCGTAGCGCTCGTAGAAGCCGTGCGCCTGATCGAACGCGCGCCGGTTGAACAGCCGCGACTGCTCCCAGCCCCACACCCGCGGGCCGACGAGGCGGCCGATCGAGTAGTTGAGCTGGTCACCTAGGATCGCCGCGGCAGCCAGCAGCGCGATCGCCAGCGGCAGGTTCATCAGCCCCAGCCCGCACAGCGCGCCGACCACGAACAGCAGCGAATCGCCGGGCAGGAAGGGCATCACGACCACGCCGGTCTCGACGAACACCACCGCGAACAGCAGCGCGTAGACCCAGGCGCCGTGCAGCGCGACGAACTCGGCCAGGCGCTGGTCGATGTGCAGCACGAAGCTCATCACGAAGGCGGCCAGCTCCATCGGCGGCGACTCTAGCAGCGCCGCCCGGCCGCCATCGCGGCAGGTGCACGCGCCGGGCGCGGCACAATCGACACCTGGAGCGAGGAACCCCGTCGATGCCGATCTTCGAATACGCCTGCCACGACTGCGGTCATGAGTTCGAGGCGCTGGTGCGCTCGGCCACCGTGCCGCAGTGCCCTCACTGCGCGTCGACCCAGCTGGACAAGAAGCTGTCGACCTTCGCGACCGCCGGCTCGCAGCCCGAGCCGCTGCCGCCGCTGGCGCCCTGCGGCAGCTGCGGCAACCCGGACGGCCCCGGCGCCTGCGCCTATTCCTGATGCTGCACTGGCTGCCGCCGGCAGCGCGCGGCATCGCGACCGGCGCGCTGCTCGGGCTGAGCACGCTCGTCGGCGTGCTGTGCTTCGTGCCGCCGGCGCTGCTGAAGCTGCTGCTGCCCGCGCCTTCGGTGCGGCGCTTCGCCGACCGCTGGCTGAACGCGATCGCCACCGGCTGGGTCGCGTTCAACAACGCGTGGATCCGCGCCGCCAACCCCGGCGCGCGCTGGGACGTGCAGGGCGTGGACCAGCTGCACCGCCGTGGCTGGTACCTGGTGTCGTGCAACCACCAGAGCTGGGTCGACATCCTGGTGCTGCAGCGCGTCTTCCACCGCCGCGTGCCGTTCCTGAAGTTCTTCCTGAAGCAGGAGCTGATCTGGGTGCCGGTGATCGGGCTGGCCTGGTGGGCGCTGGACTTTCCGTTCATGACGCGCGGCAAGAGCCGCGGCGCGCAGCGCAGCGACCTGCAGACCACGCGCGCAGCCTGCGAGAAGTTCAAGCTGATCCCGACCACCGTCATCAACTTCGTCGAGGGCACCCGCTTCACGCCGGCCAAGCACCGCGCGCAGGCCAGCCCCTGGCGTCACCTGCTCAAGCCGAAGATCGGCGGGCTCGGGATCGCGCTGGCGGCAATGGGCGAGCAGTTCGAGGCGCTGCTGGACGTGACCATCGTCTACCCGCAGGGCAGCCCGACCTTCTGGCAGCTGCTGTGCGGCCGCATCGACACCGTGCTGGTGCGCGTGCAGCAGCGGCCGATTCCGCCCGAGGTGCTGGGCGGTGACCCGCTCGGCGACCCCGACTATCGCCGCCGCCTCGGCGCCTGGACGCAGCAGCAGTGGGCCGACAAGGACCAGCTGATCGACGAGCTGCTGCACACCGCGCCGGTCTGAGGGTCAGCAGATGAAGCCCGCCAGCGAGCGCGCGCAGTCCTTCGGCGAGGAGCTGGCCAACAGCCTGAGCCACGGCATCGGCTGCCTGCTGGCGATCGCGTCGCTGCCGGTGCTGGTGTGGTTCGCGGCGCAGCGCGGCGGCGCGGTCGACGTGGTCGGCGTGAGCCTGTTCAGCGCGACGATGATCGTGCTGTACCTGGTGTCCACGCTGTACCACGCGCTGCCGAGCGGCCGCGCGAAGCACTGGTTCAACCGGCTGGACCACGCGGCGATCTACCTGTTCATCGCCGGCAGCTACATGCCGTACCTGCTGGGCGTGCTGCGCGGGCCCTGGGGCTGGAGCCTGTTCGGCGTGATCTGGGCGACCGCCGCGTTCGGCGTGGCCGCCAAGCTGTTCAACCGGCTGCGCCGTCCGCTGTGGTCGACCGGGCTGTACCTGGCGATGGGCTGGGTCGCAGTGGTCGCCGCGGTGCCGCTGGCCGAGCGGCTGGCCGGCGCCGAGCTCGCGTGGCTGGTCGCCGGCGGCCTCGCCTACACGCTCGGCGCGGTGGTGTTCCACTTCGACTCGCGGCTGCGCTACGGTCACTTCGTGTGGCACCTGTTCGTGCTCGCCGGCACTGCCTGCCACTTCGTCGCGGTGCTGCTGCTGCAGACCGGTTGAGGCTGCACGGCGCTTGCGACCGCCACGCGGGCGCAAGCGCTGCCGCGCGCCGCGCGCAGGCCGTCGGCGCGGTTTCTAGAATGCGTCGATGAGCGCCCTGCCCGCCCCGACCGCGCCGCGCCCGATCCGCGAGCTGCCCGACGAACTGGTCAGCCAGATCGCCGCCGGCGAGGTGGTCGAGCGCCCGGCGTCGGTGGTGCGCGAGCTGGTCGACAACGCGCTTGACGCCGGCGCCACCCAGATCCAGGTGCGCCTCCTGGGCGGCGGCGCGCGCGCGATCGTGGTCGAGGACGACGGCGGCGGCATCCCCGCCGACCAGCTGCCGCTCGCGCTGAAGCGCCACGCGACCAGCAAGATCGGCTCGCTCGCCGAGCTCGAGCAGGTGGCGACGATGGGCTTTCGCGGCGAGGCGCTGGCGGCGATCGCGGCGGTGGCCGAGCTCACGCTGACCAGCCGCTGCGCGGCGGCCGCGCACGCGACCCGGCTGGACGCGCGCACCGGCGAGCTCGCCCCGGCGGCGCGCGGCCGCGGCACCACGGTCGAGGTGCGCGAGCTGTTCTTCGCGACCCCGGCGCGGCGCAAGTTCCTGAAGAGCGACGCGACCGAGGTCGCGCACGCGCTGGAGGCGGTGCGCCGCCACGCGCTGGCGCGGCCCGACGTGGGCTTCGCGGTCTGGAGCGAGGGCCGGCTGCTTGCGCAGTGGCGCGCCGGCGACGCGCAGCAGCGGCAACGCGAGGTGCTGGGCGCCGACTTCATCGACCGCAGCCGCCCGCTCGAGCACCGCAGCCCCGGGCTCGCGCTGCACGGCCGCGCCGGGCTGCCCGAGGCCGCGCGCGCGCGCGCCGACCTGCAGT
>CAZKCJ010000048.1:0-12598 GCA_964550885.1 uncultured Rubrivivax sp.
CGCCGGGCAGGTTCAGTTGCAGGTCGTGCAGCAGCCGCACCGCCACCCGCGTGCGCCGCAGGCTCGCGCCGGTGAAGACCCAGCCCTGCGGCTGCGCCCCCTGCGCCTCGATCACGCCGTGCGCGACCAGCTCCTGCACCAGCGCCGGGTCGGCGTCGCTCGCGCGGCACAGCTCGGTCAGGCTGAGCTGCACCTCCTCCTCGACCACCTCGCACTGCAGCACGCGGATGTTCGTGTCGCTCATATCGCCCCCCGCTCGGCGCGCGGATCGAAGCCGGCGTGCAGCCGCGCCAGCTCGCGCCACGCGTTGCGCTGCGCGTCGTCGGCCGTCGGCGGCAGCACGATGCGCAGCACCACGTACAGGTCGCCCGGGGTCTTGCCCGGGATGCCCTTGCCCTTGAGCCGCAGCCGGCGCCCGGGCGCCGAGCCGGCCGGCACGCTCAGCTGCACGGTCGCGCCGTCGGGCAGCGGCACCTCGACCGCGGCGCCGAGCATCGCCTCCCACGGCGCGATCGGCAGCTCCAGGTCGACGTCGCGGCCGTCGACCCGAAAGCGTGGGTGCGGCTGGAACGCGATCTCCAGGTACAGGTCGCCGGCCGGGCCGCCGTCGAAGCCGGGTGCGCCCTGGCCCGCCAGCCGCAGGTGCTGGCCCTCGCGCACGCCGGCGGGGATGGCCACGTCGAGCGTGCGCTCGACCAGGCTGACGTGCCCCTGTGCGTCGAGCGTGGGCATCTGCAGCCGGATGCCGCGGCGCGCGCCGCGGTAGGCGTCGGCCAGCTCGATCACCACCTTCGCGTGGTGGTCCTGTGCGCGGGGGCGCGCCTGCGCGCGCGGGCGCGCACCGCGGCGGCCGAACAGCGCCTCGAAGAAGTCGCTGTGGTCGGCGAAGCCGCCGAAATCGGCGTCGCCGCCGCGGAATTCGTAGCCGCTGTCCCAGCCGGGCGGCGGCTGCTCGGCGCCGGGCTGCCAGCGCCGGCCGACGTCGTCGTAGGCGGCGCGCTTCTCGGCGTCGCCCAGCACTTCGTAGGCCTCGCCGACTTCCTTGAAGCGCTCCTCTGCGCCCGCGTCCTTGTTCAGGTCCGGGTGGTACTTGCGCGCGAGCCGCCGGTACGCGTGCTTGATGTCGTCGGCGCTGGCGTCGCGCGCGACGCCGAGGGTCTGGTAGTAGTCCTTGAACTGCATCGCCGCGAAGGCCAGCCGGAATCCGGCCGGATCTTACGCATTCGGCGATGCAGCCCCCGCCGGCGGGGTTCAGGCCGGTTCCAGCACCATCGTCGCAGCGGCGGTGTTGGAGATCGGCACGTGGTAGTTGCGGTGCAGGTCGCGCACCCGGCCGCCGAGCGCGCCGCGCGCGGTCAGCCACATCAGCAGCTCGACCCCCTGGGTGCCGGTGAGCTCGACCAGGTCGTCGATCGAGTACTTGGTGACCCAGGTCGGGTCCTTGACCATGCTGTCCATGAACTTCAGGTCGAAGTCCTTGTTGATGAAGCCGGCGCGCTCGCCGTCGAGCTGGTGCGACAGCCCGCCGGTGCCGATCACCAGCACCCGCTTGTCCGACTCCCAGCTGCGGATCGCGCGGCCGATCGCCTCGCCGAACTTCCAGCAGCGCGCAGCCGACGGCAGCGGCGACTGCACGGTGTTGATGATCACCGGCACCACCTGCACCGGCCAGGTCTGGCTGCCCGGCCACAGCAGCGCCATCGGCAGCGTGAAGCCGTGGTCGACCATCATCTCCTGGCAGGTGGTCACGTCGAAGTCCTCGCCGACCACCGACTCGATCAGGTGCCAGCTCAGGTCCTGCTCGCCCTGGAACAGCGGCATCACCGGGATGCCCCAGCCTTCGTCGGCGTTGCGGTACTCGGGCGCGGCGCCGATCGCGAAGGTCGGCATCTTGTCGAGGAAGAAGTTCAGCCCGTGGTCGTTGCTGATCACCACCGCGACGTCGGGCTTGACCTTGCCGAGCCAGTCGCGCAGCGGCGGGAAGCCGTCGAAGAAGGGCTTGAAGTACGGGTCGCCCTGCAGGTTGCCGGCGATCGCGTGGCCGATGATCGGCACGTGGGACGTGGTGATGCCTCCGACGAGGGTTGCCATGATCAGCTCCTTCCTGCGGCCACGAGCTTGGCCTTGAATTGGTCCTTGGTCACGCCGGTCTGCTGCGCGCCGATGTCCTGCACGTCCAGGCCGAAGATGCCGGCGAACTTGGCCAGGTAGTACACGTGGCCGCCGGCGGCGATCAGCTTGAGCACGTTGCGCTCGCGCACCGCTTGCCGCTGCTCGGCGTTCAGGCCGAACTTCGCGCAGTACGCGTCCTCGTCGGCCTTGAAGGCGTCGCGGTTGGCGGCCTCGTTGAACGAGTAGCACATCTTGTTCAGCGCGTAGCCCTTGCGCGCCTGCACCCCGTCGAAGATCGTGGTGCCCGGAATCTGTCGGCTCGCTGCCATGTCGCTCCTTCCATCTCGGGTGATCGGTGCGCTGCAGTCTGCGCCGCCCGGGCCCGCGGATAAATGGGGCGATACTGATGGCAGCCATGAGCGCGATCGATCATTCGAACATCGACGGCCGGCTGCTGCAGGTGCTGCTCGCGGTGACCGAGCTGCGCTCGGTCACGCGCGCGGCGGCGCAGCTGGAGGTCACGCAGTCGGCGGTCAGCCACCAGCTCGACCGGCTGCGCGCGATCACCGGCGACCCGCTGTTCGTCAAGTCCGGCCGCGGCATCGTGCCGACCGCGCGCGCCGAGGCGCTGGCGCAGCAGGCGCGGCGGCTGCTCGACGAGCTGCGCGCGTTCGCGCAGGGCGACAGCTTCGACCCCGCCGCCTTCGACGGCACCGTCACGATCGCCGCCAACGACCTGCAGCGCGACCTGCTGCTGCCGCTGCTGCTGCGCCACGCACGCGCCAGCGCGCCGGGGCTGAGCCTGCGGATCGTGCCCTCGGGCGTGCCCACCGCGGCGATGTTGCGCGATGGCGGCTGCCAGCTGGCGATCACGCCGCGCCCGCCCGACGCCGCCGATGTGGTGCAGCGGCGGCTGTTCGACGACCGCTACGCGGTGTACTTCGACCCGAAGGCGCGCAAGCCGCCGGGCACGCTGCGCGCGTTCCTCGACGCCGAGCACGTCGAGGTCCAGCACGAGACCCGCGGCCGGCTCGAGATCGACCGCTTCCTCGACGAGCGCGGGCTGCGCCGCCGCTTCGCGGTCACCGTCGCCGGCTTCTCCGGGGTCGCACCGTTCCTGCGCGGCAGCGCGCTGGTGGCGACGCTGCCGGCGCTGCTGCGCGCGAGCCTGCTGCGCGACTTCGCGACCGCAGCGCCGCCGTTCCCGTGCCCGCCGATGCCGATGTTCATGGCCTGGCACCAGCGCCACCAGGCCGATCCGATGCACCGCTGGCTGCGCGACGAGCTGGTCGCGGTGGTCGCGCCGGCGCTGGCCGCCGCCGGGCTGCCGCGGTCTTCGCCGCGTGGCCGGGCGCGCGCTGCCCGCAGCTGCGCGCGCCGACGGCTCGACGGCGCGCGCCCGCCCGCGGGTCGCACGTGACCACCGCTGCGGCGGGCGTGCAGACCTTCCCTAATGACAAGCCGCGGCCGGCGGCGCTATCGTCGGCCCGCGCGCGGCGGCCCGAAGCCGGCGCGGCACTGGTTCGAGCACGCAGCATCGGGCTGCGTAGCGCCTTCAGCCATCCTCAGGAAAAGGGGCTCCTCATGAAACGACGCGACTTCTGCGCCGCCACCGCGCTGGCCACCGGCCTGGGCTTCGTGCCCGGCGCGCGCGCGCAGACCAAGTGGGACTTCGCCACCGCGTACGCGGCGATCAACTTCCACTCGCAGAACAACGAGCAGTTCGTCAAGGACGTGGCCGCGGCCACGAAGAACGACCTGCTGATCACGCCGCACTTCGGTGCGTCGCTGTTCAAGATGCCCGAGATCAAGCGCGCGGTGCAGACCGGCGACGTGCAGATGGGCGAGTTCTTCCTGGTCAGCTTCCAGAACGAGGCGCAGATCTTCGGCGCCGACGGCCTGCCCTTCCTGGTCAAGGACTACGACGACGCGTTCAAGCTGTACCAGGCGCAGAAGCCGCTGCTCGAGGCGCAGCTCGACCGCCAGGGCCAGCTGCTGCTGTACTCGGTGCCGTGGCCGCCGCAGAGCATCTACAGCAACAAGCCGCTGAACTCCGGCGCCGACTTCAAGGGCCTGAAGTGGCGCGTGTACTCGCCGACCACCGCGCGCATCGGCGAGCTGCTGGGCGCGCAGCCGGTGACGATCCAGGAGGCCGAGCTGTCGCAGGCGCTGGCCACCGGGGTGATCGAGGGCCTGATCACCTCCAGCGCCACCGGCGCCGACAACAAGCTGTACGAGCACCTGAAGTACTTCTACAACGTGCGCGCGTGGATCCCGAAGAACGCGGTCACGGTGAACAAGAAGGCCTTCAACGCGCTGGACAAGGCGCAGCAGCAGGCGCTGCGCAGCGCGGCGGCGACTGCCGAGACGCGCGGCTGGAAGTCGTCGCAGGAGGTCGACGCGCGCTCGCTGGAGACGCTGCGCAAGGGCGGTATGCAGGTGCAGGAGCCCTCGGCGCAGCTCAAGGCCGACCTGGTCAAGGTCGGCGACGTGGTCGTCAAGGAGTGGCTGGACAAGGCCGGCGCCGACGGCAAGGCGCTGCTCGACGCGTTCCGCCGCAAGTGATGGCTAGCGCAGCACCGCGTTGGCGCCCGCGCTTGCCGGCGGCCGTCGGCCGCGTGCGGCGGCGCCGCTGAGGCGCGCAGGCGGCGGCGATGCGGCGCTTGCTCGACGGCCTGTACAGCGCCAGCGCCTGGCTCGCCGGCGCCTTCATGATCGGGGTGCTGGTGATGGTGAGCCTGACGATCGCCAGCCGCCTGTTCGGCTTCGCCGCGCCCGGCACCGACGCCTACGCCGGCTATGCGACCGCCGGCGCCGGCTTCCTGGCGCTGGCCAGCACGCTCAAGCACGGCGAGCACATCCGCGTGACGCTGCTGCTGGGCGCGCTGCACGGCGGCGTGCGCAAGCTCGCCGAGCTGGCCGCGCTGCTGGTGGCTACCGCGCTCGCCGGCTTTCTCGCGTTCTACTCGGTGCGCCTGGCCTGGCAGTCGTGGGAGATCAACGACATCTCGGTGGGCATCGACGCCACGCCGATGTGGATCCCGCAGATCTTCATGGCGCTGGGCACGGTGGTGTTCTTCATCGCCTTCGCCGACGAGCTGGTGCTGGAGCTGCTGGGCCGGCGCGAGCCGCCGAAGATCGAGGACGCGCACCATGAGTGAGATCGCCGCCAGCGTCACGCTGCTCGTGGTGCTGTTCGGGCTGCTCGCCGGCGGCGTGTGGGTCGGGCTGACGCTGGCCGGCGTCGCCTGGTTCGGCATGGCCTTCTTCACCCCGCGCGCGGCCGGCAGCGCGATGGCGATCACGGTGTGGGGCTCGACCAGCAGCTGGACGCTGACCGCGTTGCCGCTGTTCGTGTGGATGGGCGAGATCCTGTACCGCACCAACCTGTCGGCGAACATGTTCCGCGGGCTCGCGCCCTGGGTCAACGCGCTGCCCGGGCGGCTGCTGCACGCCAACGTCGCCGGCTGCACGATCTTCGCGGCGGTGTCGGGCTCGTCGGCCGCGACCTGCGTGACCGTGGGCAAGATGAACCTGCCCGAGCTCAAGCGCCGCGGCTACCCCGAGGCGCAGATCATCGGCACGCTGGGCGGGCCGGCCACGCTTGGGCTGCTGATCCCGCCGTCGATCATTCTGATCATCTACGGCGTGTCGGCCGAGCTGTCGATCGCCAAGCTGTTCATGGCCGGGGTGGTCCCGGGGCTGCTGCTGGCGGCGCTGTTCAGCGGCTGGATCGTCGTCTGGGCGCTGCTGCACCCGGACCAGGTGCCCAGCGCCGACGCCCGCCTGAGCCTGCGCGAGAAGATCGCCGAGGCGCGCCACCTGATCCCGGTGGTGCTGCTGATCGTCGCGGTGATCGCGTCGATGTACACCGGGCTGGCCACCGCCACCGAGGCGGCGGCGATCGGCGTGCTGGGTGCGTTCGCGCTGTCGGCCTGGCAGCGCACGCTGACCTGGACCAGCTTCCGCGACGCGCTGCTGGGCGCGACCCGGCTGTACTGCATGATCGCGCTGATCCTGGCCGGCGCCGCGTTCCTGACGCTGGCGATGGGCTACATGGGCCTGCCGCGCCAGCTGGCCGAGTACGTCGGCAGCCTGAAGCTGTCGCCGGCGATGCTGGTGGTCGCGCTGGCGGTGTTCTACATCGTGCTCGGCTGCTTCCTCGACGGCATCTCGACGATCGTGCTGACGATGGGCGTGGTGCTGCCGATCATCCAGGCGGCCGGCATCGACCCGATGTGGTTCGGCATCTTCCTGGTGATCACGGTCGAGTCGGCGCAGATCACCCCGCCGGTGGGCTTCAACCTGTTCGTGCTGCAGGGCATGACCGGCAAGCAGATCACCTACATCGCGCGCGTGTGCCTGCCCTACTTCCTGCTGATGGTGCTGATGCTGGTGATCCTGTGGTACTTCCCGGGCCTGGCGACCGCGCTGCCGCAGAAGATGACCTGAGCATCCCGGCCCGGGCGGGCCGCGCCGCACCCTGCCAGCACCGCGCGCAGACGCGCTTCCTACAATGAGCGCGGGGCGCCGGGCCCTCCGGCGCGACGGAGACCGCCCGTGCTTGTCGAACGCATCTGGACCGGCAACGCCTACCGCAACTTCAACTACCTGGTCGCCTGCGCCGAGACCGGCGAGGCGCTGGCGATCGACCCGCTGGACCACGCGAAGTGCCTGCACCGCGCGAAGGTGCGCGGCTGGCAGATCACCCAGGTGCTGAACACGCACGAGCACCTGGACCACACCGGCGGCAACGCCGCGGTGGTCGCCGCCACCGGCGCGAAGCTGCTCGCGCACCACAAGGCCGGCGCGAAGATCGCCGGCGTCGACCGCGGGCTGGCGGCGGGCGACGTCGTCAAGGTCGGCCGCACGGTCGAGCTCGAGTGCCTGGACACCCCCGGCCACACGCTGTGCCACGTGTGCCTGCGCGCGCACGGCGACCAGCCGGCGCTGTTCAGCGGCGACACGCTGTTCAACGCCGGCGCCGGCAACTGCCACAACGGCGGCGACGTCGGCCTGCTGTACGCGACCTTCGTCGACCAGCTCGCGCGGCTGCCCGACGACACCCGCGTCTACCCGGGGCACGACTACGTCGAGAACAACCTCGGCTTCACGCTGGACCGCGAGCCCGACAACGCCGCCGCGCGCGCGCTGCTGCCCGCGGTGCAGGGCCACGACCCGGCCGCGTCCACGGTCTGGACGCTGGGCGACGAGAAGGGCTTCAACGCCTTCTTCCGGCTGCACAGCGCGAGCCTGATCGCGCGGCTACGCGAGCGCTTCCCCGAGCTGCCCGAAGCGCCCGACGCGAAGACCGTGTTCACCAAGCTGCGCGAGCTGCGCAACTCCTGGTGAGCGCGGCGCCGATCCCGCGCGACGAGGCGCTGCGCCGACGCATCGTCGCGCACCTGCGCGGTTTCACGGTGCACGCGGCAGCGCCCGCTGCAGCCACGGGGCAGCGCGCGGCGGTGGCGGTGGCGATCGTCGACGAGGGCCACGGCGCGCGGGTGCCGGGCCTGGCGGTGCCCGCCGGCTGGAGCACCGCGGCCGCGCTGATCCTGACGCTGCGCTCGTCGCAGCTGCGCCAGCACGCGGGCCAGTGGGCGCTGCCCGGCGGGCGGATCGAGCCCGGCGAGACCGCCGAGCAGGCGGCGCTGCGCGAGCTGCGCGAGGAGGTCGGCCTCGCGCTCGCGCCCGACGCGGTGATGGGGCGGCTGGACGACTACGTGACCCGCTCGGGCTACACGATCACGCCGGTGCTGCTGTGGGCCGGCGCCGCGCGCACGCTGATCGCCGACCCGGGCGAGGTCGCCAGCGTGCACCGGCTGCCGCTGGCAGAACTGCTGCGCGCCGATGCGCCGATCCTCAACACCGTCCGCCGCACCGGCCGCACGGTGCTGCGCATGCCGGTGGGCGAGCGCTGGATCGCCGCGCCGACCGCGGCGGTGCTCTACCAGTTCCGCGAGCTGTGCGTGTGCGGCCGGCCGACGCGCGTCGCGCACTTCGAGCAGCCGGATTTCGCCTGGCGCTGAAGCCCCGGCGCCGCCGCCGCGGCGACACCCGATCAGGCCGCGCGGCGCCTGCGCACGAAGCCGAGCGCCAGCAAGCCGGCGGCCATCAGCGCGTAACCGGAAGGTTCGGGCACCGCGCTGACCGCCGCCAGGTTGTGGCGGACGCGCTTGCACTGCGTGGCTGGAGGTGGCGACAGCGGCCAGCACGGCGGCGGCGAGGGTGCGGAGCCCGCGCATGCCTTTTCCCCGTGCTGTGGTGTGCGCCTGGACCGGCGCGCGGCGCAATGCAGGGGGCCGTGATTCGGCCCGGAATCCCGGAGTCGCGGGCTGCCGCAACCCAGGTGGGCAGCGGCCGGGTGCGATTTCCCGCAGGCGGCGCTGCCCGGCGCGCGAATCGCCCGCGGCGGGCCGACGCGACTGCCGCCCGCTGGGGCCGATGACCCGGCAGGGCGGCCGGCGCTGCATCGACGGCCTGAACGGCCTGAACGGCTTTGACGGCCGACTTACCTGCGTACACACACTGCGGCGCAATGCGGTGCACCCGGCTTCGGCCGAGTGCGTTGGGCTGGGTGTCCACAGCCACTCTTGTCCGCGGATGGCGATCAAGCACCTGTTCCCGAGCGTCGCCCTGGCCGCAGCGATCGCGACGCCGGCGCTGGCCGGCCCGGCGGTCGGCGTGTCGATCGGCGTCGTGCAGCCCGGCGGCTGGGCCCGCATCGACTTCGGCCCGGTAGTGGCCGCGCCGGTGCTCGTCTATCCACCGCCGGTGGTGATCCTGCCGGCGGCCAACCCGGTGCCGGGGTACCGGCTGGTGCCGCCGGGCCACGCCCGGCACTGGCAGCGGCACTGCGGCCGCTACGGCGCCTGCGGCGCGCCGGTCTACGTCGTGCGCGATGACCGGTCCTGGCGCGGCGCGTGGCCGGCGCGCGGTCATCGCCACGACCGGCGCGACGAGCGCGACGACGATTAGCCCGCCGCCGGGTCGGCGCGGGCTGCCGCCCGGCCCTTCAGCCGGCGCGCACCACGCCCGGGCGCGGCACGGCGGCTTCGGCCCATGCCGGGCCGTCGAACCAGGGGTCGCCGCCCAGGTACGCGCGCAGCATCGGCAGCGCGTCCAGCCCCCAGAACACGCGGTCGTCGACCACCACCGTCGGCACGCCGAAGATGCCGCGCCCGATCGCGGCGGCGGTGTGCGCGCGCAGCTCGTCCTTCAGCTCGGCTGCTGCCGGGTCGCGCAGCGGCGCGACCGCTGCCTGCAGCGCCGCAAGCGCCGCCGGATCGTCGGCCGCCGCCCCGTCGTTGCGCCAGACGTGGCGCAGCAGCAGCTCGACCACCCGCCGGTTCGGTAGGCCGCCGGCCGGCGCGCTGGCCAGGGCCAGCCGCAGCAGCGGCAGCGGGTTGAACGGGTGGCGCGCCGGCACGGCGATCGCCACCCCGAGCTGGTGCGCGGTCCAGGCGATCTGGCGGAAGGTCCAAGCGCGCTTGGGGTCGATCTCGGCCGGGCCCTTCTGGCCCCAGTGCCGCAGCAGCCCGGCGAACAGCACCGGCCGGTAGTGCACGAGGTACGAACAGCCTTCGAGCGCCTGCGGCAACTGCTCGAAGGCCAGGTACGCGTACGGCGACACCGGGTCGAACCAGAACTCGAGCTCCTTCATCGCACGGCCCTCGCTGATGCGGCGTGCCGGCGGCCAGCAGGCACGGCCGGCGGCGGCGCCGACCCGGCGGGCAACGCACGCGCGCGCGGCAGCGTCGCCGTCGCCGGGCGTGCGCTGCGGCCGGGCAACGCTGCGCGCCGACCCGTGTGCGTGGGGTGCAGCGGCGCGCAGCCGGAGCGCGGCGCGCGCATCACGACTGCAATCACCACTGGACCACGTCGACCAGCGGCGCGCCGGTCAGCGCCTGCAGCTGCGCCGGCGTCAGCCGGAACACGCCGTGCGGGTGGCCGGCGGCGGCCCAGATTTCGTCGAAGCGCAGCAGCTCGCGGTCAAGGAACAGCACCGGCGTGCCGGCGAGCGCGATCGGCGACACGCCGCCGATCGCGAAGCCGGTGCGCGCGCGTACGAACTCGGCGTCGGCACGGCCCACCGGGCCGGCCAGCGCGGCCAGCCGCCGCTCGTCGATGCGGCGGTCGCCGGACGCGAACACCACCACCGCCGCGTCGTCGGCCAGCCGGCGGAAGACCACGCTCTTGGCGATCTGGCCGAGCGCGACGCCCAGCGCGTCGGCCGCCTGCTGCGAGGTGCGCGCCGAGCTGTCGAGCCAGCGCGGCGCGTGCGGGTGCCCGCTGGCGGCGAGCGCCGCGCACACGCGCTGGAAGCCGGCGGCGTTCGTCGGCGCAGCCGCGTCGGCCGGCGCTTGGCCGCGCGCGGCGGCGCCGGGGCCTGGGCTTGGGTTCGGGTCGGTCGGCATCGGGCGGGCGCTGGACGACGTGGACAGGGGGTGGCGAGAGTGGCGTGGGCGTCGATCGGTCGGTGCCGGTATGCCGGCGCCGCGATCGCGGCTTACCCGGCAAACGGCTGCCGGCGATTCTGGCCGATGCGTCCGGCCGCTGCGCGTTTGCGCGCGGCGCTGCCGGTGCGCAGCGGTTGGCGTCGGGGCGGCCCGCCCACTCCATCGTGCCGACGATCTGCGGGATTGCGCGCGTGCACCGGGACGCGACAATGCCGCGATCCCGGTTGCCGCCCCGAGCGACGATGCCCACCGACCCGCGCCTGCCGTTGGCCGAACGCATCCACGCCGCGCTGCTGCGCGAGCTCGGCGAAGGGGTGGACGTGCGCCGGCTGCTCGACGACAAGCTGTACGCGCGCGACGTGCTGCTGGTGTGCCGCGCCTACGGCGAGGCCGAGCTCGGGCAGCTGGGCGCCGCGTTCACCGCGCTGTCGCGACCGCTGCCGGAGTTGACGGCTGCGGCCGCTGAAACCGCCCCGCCGACCGACCACGCGGCTGAGCACCCGGCCGACGCCGAGCCCGAGTCGCCGCGCCGGCTGCGTCGCTGGCTGGTGCCGTCCAGCTGGTTCGGGCGCTGAAGCGCCGGCGTTCAGCGCACCACCGCATCGGCGCGCCAGCGGCCCAGCAGTCGTCGCAGGAAGCCGGCGAGCCGCCAGATCAGAAGCCCGGCCAGCACCAGCGCCAGCAGCAGCGCGCCCAGCGCCAGCCACGGGTGGGCGACGGCGAGCCACAACAGCACCGGCACCGATGCATCGCCGGCCAGCGACAGCGCGACGTTGGAAAACGGCTCCGGCGACGTGTTGACCGCGGCGCGCGTGCTCGCCTTGGCGACGTGGGCGGTCGCCGCCAGCGTGCCGCCGAGCAGCGCGGCGATCAGCGCCCAGCTCGCCTGGTCGCCGCCGAACACGCCCGCGGCCAGCAGCGCACCTGCCGGCACCCGCAGCAGCGTGTGCACCAGGTCCCACAGCGAGTCGACGCCGGGGATCTTGTCGGCCAGGAACTCGGCCGCCACCATCAGCCCGCTGGCCCCCAGCAGCAGCGGCTGCTGCAGCACGCGCAGGCCCGGCGGCAGCTCGACCCAGCCGAGCGCGCCGGCCAGCCCGGTCAGGAAGACCACCAGGTACAGCCGCATGCCGCTGGCCCAGCCGAGGGCGGCGGCCAGCGCGACCAGCTGGGCGGTGTCGAGATCAGGCACGGTGCGTTCCCGGGCGGCGCGTGCGGCGGGGGCGATGGGTCAGGCGGGCCGCCGCTTCAGCCGGCCGCGCCGGCCGGCAACCGCACCGCCGGTGTGGGCATGGGGCTGCGCTCAGAACGGACCCTGCGCCAGCCAGCGCTCGATCTGCGCCTTGCGGTCGTTGCCCCAGAAGGGCTCGCCGTCGACGATGAAGAAGGGTGCGCCGAACACGCCGGCGGCGATTGCCTGCTCGTTGGCCGCCTTCAGCCGCAGCTTGACCGGCAGCGCGGTGCAGGCGGCGTCGACCGCGGCCGGGTCCAGCCCGCACTCGGCGGCCAGCGCGCGCAGCCCGGCTGGTTCGTCGAGCATCAGCCCACGGGTGAAGTAGGCGCGCAGCCCGGCGCGCGCCCAGGCGGCGGCAGCGGCGGCGCCGCGCTCGTCGCTGAGCCACCAGAACACCCGCGCCGGGTTCAGCGCGCTGTACGGGAAACGCTGCGGCTGCACGTAGGGCACGCCCTCGAAGCGTGCCGAGCGGCGGAAGTCGCGCAGGCTGTACTCGCGCTTGATTGGGTGCGCGACCGGCGCCTTCAGCTCGGCGGCCCGGAAGGTCACGCCGAGCAGGATCGCCTGCCAGCGCACGGTGCGGCCGTGGCGCGCGGCCAGCGCCTCGACCCACTCGGCGGCGACGTACGAGTACGGCGACGAGAAGTCGAAGTAGAAATCGATCGGCGTCTTCACCTGCGCACCATAAACGATGCGGCCGATGGCTTCAATCCGGCGGCACCGTCTGCGGCCGCGGCGCGTTCGGCAGCGGCGCGTTCGGCAGCGGCGACTGTGGATACAGCCGCTGCAACGT
>CAZKCJ010000049.1:0-12411 GCA_964550885.1 uncultured Rubrivivax sp.
GGCGGACTTCAGACCATGCTCAAAACGGCCGGGGGTTGACACAGGGTGTCTCATGACACCTCCCGCGGGCAGTCCGGAGCCGTCACTGCCCTTGACGCGGCGCGCCTCGACACGCGTAGTCCAATTTACCCATCGCGCCACGCGCTGGTCGTTGATGCCGGTCAACGGCTCTCGCCGCGTGCGATCAGCCCGTTGGATCTCACGGCGTCGCGGCAGTGCAGGTTCTCGGCGGCAGCTCCAGCGCGGTAAGAGACTTGGCCGGTCGACGCCTCTCTCGCTCCCCGCAACCTGCGAGAGCCGCAGCCGCGTGTCAGCCCGAAGGCGAACTGCGCCGCAGCGCCTCGCGCACCCGCTGCGCGTCGAAGCCCAGCTGCGGCTGGCCGCGCACCAGCACCACCGGCGTGCCCGGCGCGCGCATCGCCTCGTAGTGTGCGGCGCAGGCGGCGTCCTTCTCGATGAAGCACTCGTCGAACGGCACCTGGTGCGCGCGCAGCCACTGGCGCGCGACCGAGCAGTACGGGCAGATGGTCGACGACACCATCCGGATGTCGCCCGGCCTGGCCAGCGCCGCGACCTCCTCGCCGAGCGACGCCTGCGTGCGCGCGGTCCACCACTGGTTGGCGCCGGCCACCGCCGCCACCAGCACCACCAGCCCCAGCAGGCCGCGGCGATCGATCTTGTTCATGCCTGGATCCTCCCTCGCTCAGCGGCCCTTGCGCGCGCCACGCGCCGCCGGCCGCGCGACCGGCGCCGGCCGCTTGATCGGGTGCCGCGGCGTCGGCCCGCCGGTGGCCGGCGCCTTCGCGCCCAGGCGCGACTCGGTGCCGGCCAGCAGCTTGCGCAGGTTGCCCTGGTGGCGCCACAGCAGCAGCAGGCTCATCGCGACGATCGCCGGCAGCGCCGGCGTCAGGCCCCAGATCAGCAGCTGGTAGAAGGGCGCGAACACTGCGGCGACGACGGACGCCAGCGACGCATAGCGGAAGAACGCCGCGATGATCAGCCAGGTCAGCAGCGTCGCCGCGCCCAGCCACGGGTTCAGCGCCAGCAGCACGCCGGCGGCGGTGGCCACGCCCTTGCCGCCGCGCAAGCGGAAGAACACCGGCCACAGGTGCCCGGCGAACGCGGCCAGCCCGGCCGCGGCCGCAGCGCCTTCGCCCAGCCCGAAGCGCGGGCCGTAGACCAAGACCGCGAACACCGGCAGCCAGCCCTTGAGCGCATCGAAGGCCAGCGTTAGCACCGCGGCGCCGCGGTGGCCCGAGCGCAGCACGTTGGTCGCGCCCGGGTTGCCCGAGCCGTAGCTGCGCGGGTCGGCCAGGCCGAAGCCGCGGCTGACGATCACCGCGAACGACAGCGAGCCGATCAGGTAGGCGACGACGATGGCCAGCAGGCCGTAGAGGTAGTGCATGCGGGCAGCCGGCAAGGCGCGGCGGGGTGCGCGGTCGAGTGTAAGCCGGCCCCTGTTCGCGCTGCGCGAACAGGGGTGGGTGCGGCCGCGGCGGGCGCCGCGCCGCCGCCCGGACCCCGCCCCGCGCTCGCGCTGCCCGGCCGCGCCGCCGGCAGCGCGCTTGCCGTGCACGCGGCAGCCGGCAAAATCGCGCGGTCCGGACCGGGCCGCCCATGCTTGCGGCCACGCCGATCCAGGCTTCGCGCCCGCGCCGGACCCGCGCCGATGCAGACCTTCCCGACCGAACGCGCCGCCGCCCTCAGCGATGGGGTGTTCGCGGTGGCCGCGACCCTGCTGGTGATCGACGTGCGGCTGCCCGCCGGCCAGGGCGGCTTCACCTTCGCGATGCTCGGGCCGATCGCGCCGCAGATCCTGGGCTACGTGATCAGCTTCCTGGTGACCGGCCAGATGTGGCTGGCGTACCACCGCAAGCTGCAGCTGGTGCAGCGGATCGACAAGCGCGGGCTCGCGCTGAACCTGCTGTTCCTGATGTGCGTGGCCTTCATCCCGTTCTCGACCGCAGTGCTCAGCGCGCACGGCACCCGCGACGCGGTGGTGCTGTACGCGCTGACGATCGTCGCCGCGTCGGCGATGCTGACGCTGCTGTGGCTGCACCTGCGCCGGCACCGCGACTGGCTGGTCGCCGGCCCGCACGCCGGCGTCGACCACCGGCGCGAGGCGCTGCGCACGCTGCTGGTGCCGGCGGTGTTCCTGCTGTCGATCCCGCTGGCCTGGCTGGACCCCGACTGGGCGATGGCGTCGTGGCTGCTGCTGGTGCCGGCCGCGCTGCTGGTCGGCCGGCGCTGACGCGGCGGCCGTCGCGACGAGCGCAGGCAGCCGTCACGCGGGCTCCACCGGCAGCCATCGCCGCGCCAGGATCGATGTCCGCAGCCCGCCGCCGCAACCGCACCCCGACCCCCACCCCGAGGACGCAGCGATGCAGTTCCACCTGAACGGCTTTCGACCCGGCGACCCGCGCATCGAGCCGGCCGCGCCGCAGGCGCGCGCGCACACCGACGCGCTGCCCGAGCGCGTGGACGTGCTGATCGTCGGCAGCGGCCCCGCCGGGCTGACGCTGGCCGCGCAGCTCGCCGCCTTCGCCGACATCCACACCTGCATCATCGAGCAGAAGGAGGGCCCGCTGCAGCTCGGCCAGGCCGACGGCATCGCCTGCCGCACGATGGAGATGTTCGAGGCCTTCGGCTTCAGCCAGCGGGTGCTCGAGGAGGCCTGCTGGATCAACGAGGTCACCTTCTGGAAGCCCGACGAGCAGCAGCCGCAGCGGATCGCGCGCCACGGCCGGGTGCAGGACACCGAGGACGGGCTGTCGGAGTTCCCGCACGTGGTGCTGAACCAGGCGCGGGTGCACGACTTCTACCTGGAGCGGATGCTGGCGTCGCCGACCCGGCTGCAGCCGCACTACGCGCGGCGCCTACTGGCGCTGAGCGTGGACCCCGGCGCCGCCGACCACCCGGTCAGCGTGCGCGTCGAGCGCGTCGACGCGGCGCACGCCGGGCGGATCGAGACCGTGCGCGCGCGCTACGTGGTCGGCTGCGACGGCGCGCGCAGCACGGTGCGCGCGGCGATCGGCCGCCAGCTCGCCGGCGACTGGGCCAACCAGGCCTGGGGCGTGATGGACCTGCTGGCGGTGACCGACTTCCCCGACATCCGCTTCAAGGCCGCGGTGCAGTCGGTGCACGGCAACCTACTGGTGATCCCGCGCGAAGGCGGCTACCTGGTGCGGCTGTACGTCGAGATGGACAAGCTCGGGCACGACGAGCGGGTCGCGCGCCGCAGCATCGGCCTGGCGCGGCTGGTCGCCGCCGCGCAGCGGATCCTGCAGCCCTACACGCTGGAGGTGAAGGAGGTGCCGTGGTGGTCGGTCTACGAGATCGGCCAGCGCATCTGCGACAAGTTCGACGACGTGCCCGCGACCGCGCCGGCGGGCCGCACGCCGCGGGTGTTCATCGCCGGCGACGCCTGCCACACGCACAGCCCGAAGGCCGGCCAGGGCATGAACTTCTCGATGCAGGACAGCTTCAACCTGGGCTGGAAGTTGGCCGCGGTGCTGCGCGGGCAGTGCGCGCCGAGCCTGCTGCACAGCTACTCGGCCGAGCGGCAGACAGTCGCGCAGCAGCTGATCGACTTCGACCGCGAGTGGGCGCGGCTGTTCAGCGACCAGCCCAAGCGCAGCGACGACGACGCCGACGGCGTCGACCCCAAGGCCTTCCAGCGCTACTTCGAGCAGCACGCGCGCTTCACCGCCGGCATGGGCACGCACTACCCGCCGTCACGGATCTGCGGCGACGCAACCCATCAGGCGCTGGCCACTGGCTTCGTGGTCGGCACCCGCTTCCACTCGGCGCCGGTGCGGCGCGTCGCCGACGCGCGCCCGCTGCAGCTCGGCCACGTCGCCCGCGCCGACGGCCGCTGGCGGCTGTACGCGTTCGCCGGCGGCGGCGACACGGGCCAGCCCGGGCAGGCGCTGCACGCGCTGTGCGGCTTCCTGCAGGACGATCCGCGCTCGCCGCTGCGCCGCCACACGCCGGCCGGCCAGGACGTCGACGCGCTGCTGGACCTGCGCGCGATCTTCCAGCAGGGCCACCGCGAGCTCGCGCTCGAGTCGATGCCGGCGCTGCTGCGGCCGCACAAGGGGCGCTACCGCCTGCGCGACTACGAGAAGGCCTTCTGCGCCGACCCGGCGGCCGACATCTATGCGCTGCGCGGCATCGACCGCGCGCACGGCGCGCTGGTGGTGGTGCGGCCCGACCAGTACGTCGCGCAGGTGCTGCCGCTGGCCGCGCACGCGGCGCTGGCCGAGTTCTTCGCCGGCTTCCTGCTGCCGGCCGGCTGAGCGCACGCGGCCGCGCAGCGGCGCTACGTCTGCGGCAGCGCGTTCGCCGGCGCGTCGGCGACCACCAGGTGCTGCCGCGCCTTGTCCTGCAGCGCCGCGGGCAGCGGCACGCTCTGGTGCGACTGCAGCCCGGCCTGCAGCGCGACGCTGTCGCAGGTGGCGACCAGCGCGCCGCTCTCCTCGTCGTGCATCTGGTGCAGGAAGCGGAAGTACTTCTGCCCGACCGCGAGGAAGCCGCTGCGCACCTGCACCAGCTCGCCGCCGCGCAGCTCCTTCAGGAACTGGTAGTTCTGGCGCACGATCGCGACCCGCAGCGCCTGCTGGCGCATCGTCGCCGGGGTCAGGCCGATCGCGTGCAGCAGCGACCAGGTCGCCTGGTCGAAGCGCGACACGTACATGCGCGAATTCATGTGGCTGGCGCCGTCGTACTCCGATGCGAGTACGACGCCCTTGAACGTGTGGACCCAGTCGGACATCGTGCGGCCTCGCTCATGCGGTCCCGCCGGGCGGGACCAGGTGTTCGTGTACCCAGCTGACGGCCCAGCGGGCCGCCGCCTCCTCGGGGACCTCGCTGGAGTTGGCGTCGTGGCGCAGCAGCTCGCCGGCGCGGTGCGCGCCCAGCGCGCTGAGCAGCTCGTCGAAGCGCACGCCGCCGTGGCAGAAGGTGTCGCCGTAGGTGCCGTCGCCGAGCGCGATCACGCCGTAGGTGACGCCGTCGAGCTGCGGCCGCTCCTTCTCCAGGCTCTCGATCAGGTCCAGCGCGTTGTCGGGCACGTTGCCGAAACCGTAGGTCGAGGTGCAGATCAGGAACACGCCGCCGCCGGCGAAGACGTCGGCGCCCAGCCCGTCCATCATCCGCACCTCGGCCTCGCAGCCGGCGGCCTGCAGCGCCTGCTGCACCTCCTGCGCGACCATCTCGGCCGTGCCGGTCATCGTCCCGACGAGCAGGGTGATCCGGATCCCCATTCCTGCACTCCTTGCGGCGGCATTGTCGCCGTGGCCCGATCGATCGGGCAACATCGGGCCATTTCCCCCCACGACCGCGCCGGGCGCAGCGCCCGGCCAAGCAGTTCATGCCCCACATCGCGATCATCGGCAGCGGCCCGGCCGGCTGCTACCTGGCCGACCACCTGCTGCGGCTTGCGCCCGCCGCGCAGATCGACGTGATCGAGCGCCTGCCGGTGCCCTTCGGGCTGGTGCGCTACGGCGTCGCCCCTGACCACCAGCGCGCCAAGGCGGTGGTGCGGGTGCTCGACCGGGTGCTGGCGCGCGAGCGCATCGGCTTCTTCGGCAACCTCGAGGTTGGCCGCGACCTGAAGCTCGACGAGCTGCGCGCGCTGTACGACGCGGTGGTGCTGGCCACCGGCGCGCCCGACGACCGCCGGCTGGGCATCCCCGGCGAAGCGCTGCCCGGCGTGGTCGGCTCGGCGGCCTTCGTCGGCTGGTACAACAGCCACCCGGACCACGCGGCGCCGGCGCTGCACGCGGTGCGCTCGGCGGTGGTGGTGGGCAACGGCAACGTCGCGATCGACGTCGCGCGCATCCTCGCCAAGTCGGCGGCCGAACTCGCCGGCTCCGACCTCGCGTCGCAGGTGCACGCGCGGCTCGCCGCGCTGCCGGTGGAGACGATCCACGTGGTCGGCCGGCGCAGCGCCGCCGACGCGAAGTTCACCCAGCACGAGCTCGCCGAGCTGGGCACGCTGGCGCGCGCGCGCCCGCGCGTTGCCGACCCGGCCGCGCTCGCCGGCGACACGCCGATCGTCGAGCTGCTGCGCGGCTTCGCCGCCGACGCGCGCACCGCACCGGTGGAGATCGTCTTCCACTTCGGGCTCGCGCCGGCGGCCTTCGTCGGCGACCAGCAGCTGCAGGCGGTGCGCTTCACGCGTGCCGGCGGCAGCACGCTCGAGCTGCCGGCGCAGCTCGCGGTCACCTGCATCGGCTACCGCAGCAGCGGCTGCTGCAGCGCGGCCGCAGTCGACGGCGTGGTCCCGAACCAGGACGGCCGGGTCGACGACGGGCTGTACGTGACCGGCTGGGCCAAGCGCGGCCCGTCGGGCACGATCCCGACCAACCGCAGCGAAGCGCAGCAGGTCGCGCAGCGGCTGGTCGCCGAGCTGCGCGACCACGGCCGCCCGGGGCGCGCCGGGCTGAGCGCGTTGCTGGCCGCGCGCGGCCTGCGCCGCGTCGATCACGCGGGGTGGAAGCAGATCGACGCGGCCGAGCTGGCGGGGGCGGCGAGCGACCGCTGCCGGCGCAAGTTCGACAGCGTCGAGGCGATGCTCGCGGCGATCGACCCGCCGGGTTGACCAGCGGCTGCCGGGTGCGCGCGAGCCCGCGCGCGCTTCAGTGGAACGGCGACTGCGCGACGGTCGCGATCTCGCCGGGCAGCGACGCCAGGTACTGGGCGATCGCGCGCAGCTCGGCGTGGCTGAACTGCTTGACCTGCGCGCCCATGATCGCGTTGTCGCGGCCGACGCGTGGGTTGCCCTCGGTCTTGTAGCTCTTCAGCGCCGCGTACAGGTAGTCGGCGTACTGGCCGGCGATCTTCGGGTAGCTGCCGTCGATCGGCTTGGTGAAGTTCGCGCCGTGGCACGAGCTGCAGGCGCCGCGGTCGAGCAGCTCGGCCACCTTCGGCGACGGCGCCACCGCCAGCGTCTCGGGCGCCGGCTTGGCCGGCTGGTACTGGGTCGAGTAGAAGGCCGCGAGGTCGGCAATGTCCTGCTCGCTGAGCGCGCCGGCGACCGCGCGCATCGACTCCTGCTTGCGCCCGCCCTTGCGGTATGCGTCGAGCGCGGCGACCAGGTACTGCGGGTTCTGGCCGGCGATCGCCGGCACGTGGTAGACCTCGGGGAAGCTCGACTTGTAGCCGGTGATCCCATGACAGCCGATGCACACGTCGTTGATCTTGGCGCCGCGGGCGGCGTCGCCCTTCAGCTCTTCGGCCTGGGCGAAGCCGGCGAGCCCGCCGAGGGCCAGCAGCAGCACGAGCGACGGGGTCTTCTTCATGTTCGGGGACACGCGGTGGGGTTGCAAGGGTGCAGCGGCCGCGGTGTCTCCCGCATGGCGGCGGCGATTATAGGGGTGCCCTTATACTGGCTCGGCACCCCGTGCGCGCCGCGCACCGTCGATGCCCCCAGACGCCCTGCGGCCAAGTCGCCGCCCCCCGGGCCCACCGTTTCGCGCCGCCGCTCCCACCATGCAAGCACCCCCGAAGTTCACCGGCACCGACACCTACATCGCCACGCAGGACCTGATGCTCGCGGTCAACGCCGCGGTCACGCTCAAGCGCCCGCTGCTGGTCAAGGGCGAGCCCGGCACCGGCAAGACGATGCTCGCCGAGGAGGCCGCCGCAGCGATGGGCATGCCGCTGCTGCAGTGGCACATCAAGAGCACCACCAAGGCGCAGCAGGGCCTGTACGAGTACGACGCGGTCAGCCGGCTGCGCGACAGCCAGCTCGGCGACGAGAAGGTTCGCGACATCCACAACTACATCGTGCGCGGCACGCTGTGGCAGGCCTTCACGTCGGAGCAGCCGGTGGCGCTGCTGATCGACGAGATCGACAAGGCCGACATCGAGTTTCCGAACGACCTGCTGCGCGAGCTCGACCGGATGGAGTTCTACGTCTACGAGACGCGCGAGTTGATCAAGGCACGCCACCGGCCGGTGGTGTTCATCACCAGCAACAACGAGAAGGAGCTGCCCGACGCGTTCCTGCGCCGCTGCTTCTTCCACTACATCAAGTTCCCCGACAAGGAGACGATGCAGGCGATCGTCGACGTCCATTTCCCGAACCTGAAGAAGGCGCTGCTCAAGGAAGCGCTCGAAGCCTTCTTCCAGATCCGCGAACTGCCGGGCCTGAAGAAGAAGCCGTCGACCTCCGAGCTGCTCGACTGGCTCAAGCTGCTGGTCGCCGAGGACATCCCGCTGGCCGCGCTGCAGAGCAAGGACGAGAAGGTCAGCGTGCCACCGCTGGTGGGCGCACTGCTGAAGAACGAGCAGGACGTGACCCTGTTCGAGAAGCTCGTGTTCATGCAGCGGCACAACCGATGAACGCACGGCGTTCATCGGTTGCGGCGGAGGCTGACTTCGCGCAGCGAAGTCGAGGCGCGCAGCGAAGTCGAGGCGCGCAGCGAAGTCGAGGCGCGCAGCGAAGTCAAGGCGCGCAGCGCCGGGCCGCAGCCACAACCCCCACCATCGCGGCGTGGGCCGGCATTGCGCAGCGAAGTCGAGGCGCCGTGCGACCGGCCGCGATCGCGGCGCGCACGCCGGCGGCACGGACGCGGCGATGCCCTTCCTGAGCCCGGTCACGCTGCGCGGCGAACACGCGAGCCTGGTGCCGCTGGCCGCCGAGCACCTCGCCGGGCTGCAGCAGGCGGCGCGCGACGGCGAGCTGTGGCGGCTGTGGTACACGCGGGTGCCGCCGCCCGAGGGCATGGCCGCCGAGATCGACCGCCGCCTGGGCCTGCAGGCGCAAGGCTCGATGCTGCCCTTCACCGTGCTCGACGCCGCAGGTCGCATCGCTGGCATGAGCACCTACATGAACGCCGACGGCGCCAACCGCCGGGTCGAGATCGGCTCCACCTGGTACGCGGCGCGGGTGCAGCGCACCGCGCTGAACACCGCCTGCAAGCTGCTGCTGCTGTGCCACGCCTTCGAGCGGCTCGACTGCATCGCGGTCGAGTTCCGCACCCACCGGCTGAACAGCCGCAGCCGGCGCGCGATCGAGCGGCTGGGCGCGCAGCTCGACGGCATCCTGCGCTGCCACCAGCTCGGCCCCGGCGGCACGCTGCGCGACACCGCGGTCTACAGCATCACCGCGGCCGAGTGGCCGACGGTCGCGCTGCACCTGCAGCACCAGCTCGACCGCCCGCGCTGAACGGCCGCCGCCGCGCCGCTATGCTTGCAGCTGCACCGGGGGCAGGCGCGCCGCGCCGCCGGCCGACGCGAGGTTTGCCGCCATGCTGATCGACTTCTTCTACGCGCTGCGCGCGGCCAAGCTGCCGGTGTCGGTGAAGGAATACCTGACGCTGCTCGACGCGATCAAGCACGGCGTGATCGGCCCGTCGGTCGACGACTTCTACTACCTCGCCCGCGCCGCGCTGGTCAAGGACGAAGCGCACTTCGACAAGTACGACCGCGCCTTCGCCGCCTACTTCAAGGGCGTCGAGATGCTCGCCGACTTCAGCCAGGACCTGCCGCTCGAGTGGCTGCGCAAGAACCTGGAGCTCGAGCTCAGCGCCGAGGACAAGGCGAAGATCGAGAAGATGGGCTGGGACGAGCTGATGGAGACGCTCAAGAAGCGCTTCGAGGAACAGAAGGAGCGCCACGAGGGCGGCAGCAAGTGGATCGGCACCGGCGGCACCAGCCCTTTCGGCGCCTACGGCTACAACCCGCAGGGCATCCGCATCGGCCAGGACAAGGGCCGCAACCGCTCGGCGGTCAAGGTCTGGGACCAGCGCGCGTACAAGGACTACGACGACTCGCTGGAGCTGGGCACGCGCAACATCAAGGTCGCGCTGCGCCGACTGCGCCGCTTCGCGCGCGAAGGCAACGAGCTCGAGCTCGACCTGGACGACACGATCCACTGCACCGCCGCCAACGCCGGGCTGCTCGACATCAAGATGATCCCCGAGCGCCACAACAAGGTGAAGGTGCTGCTGCTGATGGACGTGGGCGGCACGATGGACGAGCACATCCACCGCGTCGAGGAGCTGTTCAGCGCGGCCAAGACCGAGTTCAAGCACCTGGAGTTCTATTACTTCCACAACTGCGTCTACGACTTCATGTGGAAGAACAACCGGCGGCGCTTCTCCGAGAAGACGCCGACCTGGGACGTGATCCGCAAGTACAACCAGGACTACAAGCTGATCCTCGTCGGCGACGCGACGATGAGCCCCTACGAGATCCTGCAGCCCGGCGGCAGCGTCGAGTACAACAACGAGGAGGCCGGCGCCGAGTGGCTGCAGCGGCTGACCCACGCGTTCCCGAAGTACGCGTGGATCAACCCGGAGCCGCAGGGGGTGTGGCAGTATCGGCAGAGCATCGCGATCGTGCAGCAGCTGGTGAACCAGCGCATGTTCCCGTTGACCCTGGCAGGCCTCGAAGGCGCGATGCGGCTGCTCAGCAAATGACGCTGGGCACAGCGCTGCGCGCAGCGCTGTGGCTGCTGCTGGCCGGGCTCGCGGGCGGCTGCGCGCAGCTGCCCTTCGGCGCAGCGCGCACCGGCGCCGAGACGCCCGCCGCGCCGGCGGCGCCGCCGTCGCTGCGCTTCGAGGTGGTCGCACCCGCCGCGCTGCGCGCGCTGCTCGAGCAGCACCTGGACATCGCGCGGGTGCAGCACGCGATCGCCGCCGGTGCGGCGCCGCCCACGCGCGGCGAAGTCGACCGGCTGATCGGCGCGGCCTCGGCGCAGGCCGCGTCGCTGCTGCAGACCGAGGGCTACTTCAACCCGGTGCTGCAGGTCGGCCGGGTCGACGACGGCGGCGAGCCGCCGCTGGTGCGCATGACGGTCGACCCGGGGCCGCGCGCGCGCATCGACCGGGTCACGCTCGAGGTGCAGGGCGGGCTGTACGACGAGGCGGCCGGCGACGACGCGGCCGCGCTCGCGCTGCAGCGCAGCCTGCAGCACGACTGGGGCCTGCCGAGCGGCCAGCCGTTCCGGCAGGCCGCGTGGGACAGCGCCAAGAACCGGGTGCTGGCCACGCTGCGCAGCCACGGCTACCTCGCCGCGCAGTGGAGCGGCACCGCGGCCCAGATCGACGCCGACGCCAACACCGTGCGGCTGTTCCTGGTGGCCGACAGCGGTCCGCTGTTTCGGGTGGGCGAGCTGAAGCTGGCCGGGCTGCAGCGGCACGACGAGGCCGCGGTGCTGCCGGCGGCGCGCGAGCTGGTGGGCCAGGCAGCCACCGAGACGCGCATCCGCGACGTGCAGGACCGGATCCTCGCGCTTGGCCTGTTCGACAGCGTGGTGATCGACGTCGACCCGCTCGCGCCCGACCCGGCGCAAGCGCCGGCGCTGGTCGCGCTGCGCGAGCGGCAGCGCCAGCAGACCACGCTCGGCATCGGCTACGGCGACGACACCGGGATGCAGGCGTCGATCGAATACACCGACCGCCGCGTGTTCGGCAGCTCCTGGACCGCGCTGACCAAGCTGCAGGTCGGCCAGACGCTGAACACCTTCGACGGCGAGCTGATCTCGCACCTGCAGGCCGACGGCTGGCGCACGCTGGTCGGCGGGCAGCTCGAGCGGCTGAGCGACCACGACGAACTGCGCAACTCCTGGCACCTGCGCGTGGGCCGCAGCCGCGACACGATCCGGATCTCGCGGATGTACTACGCCGAGTACGCGAACGCCCGGCTGTCGACTGCCGCCGGCATCAACGACAGCGACGCGCTGTCGGCCAACTACCACTGGGTGTGGCGCGACGTCGACGACCTGCGCACGCCCACCCGCGGCGAGGTCTGGTCGCTGCAGGGCGCGCTCGGCTACGCGCGCGGCACCACCACCCCGCTCGCCGGCCCGGCGACCGAGGACAGCGGGCCCTTCACCCGGCTGTACGGCCGGGTGCAGGCCTACCAGCCGCTGGGCGACTCCTGGTACGGCTCGGCGCGGCTCGAGCTCGGCCAGGTGATCGTGCAGGAGTCGCTGGCGGTGCCCGACACGCTGCTGTTTCGCGCCGGCGGCGACGACTCGGTGCGCGGCTACGCCTATCGCTCGCTCGCGCCGCAGCGTGGCGGCGTCGCGGTCGGCGGCACCGTGCTGGCGACCGCCAGCCTGCAGGTCGCGCGGCCGATCCTCGCCGACCGCCCCGAGTTCCTGTGGGCGGCCTTCGTCGACGCCGGCAACGCCGCCGACAGCTGGGGCAGCCTGAACCCGGCGCTCGGCTACGGCCTGGGCTTGCACTGGCGCAGCCCGGTCGGGCCGCTGCGCATCGACCTGGCCTACGGCCAGCGGGTGCGCAAGCTGCGGCTGCACTTCAGCGTCGGCGTGGTGTTCTGATCCTGGCTTCGGCAGTCGACCGCTCGCAGCCGCTGGCAACCCCCGCATGAACACCCGAGACCCGTCCCCCCGAGCCGCGCCGGCTTGCGGGCGCGCCCAACTGCCGGATCTAG
>CAZKCJ010000050.1:0-12378 GCA_964550885.1 uncultured Rubrivivax sp.
CGACGTGCTCCATCAGCACGACCACGGTCTCGACCCCGCCGACCAGGTCCATCGCGCCGCCCATGCCCTTGACCATCTTGCCGGGGATCATCCAGTTGGCCAGGTCGCCCTTGTCGGTGACCTGCATCGCGCCCAGGATCGCCATGTTGATCTTGCCGCCGCGAATCATCGCGAAGCTGTCGTGGCTGCCGAAGATGCTGGTGCCCGGCAGCGTCGTCACCGTCTGCTTGCCGGCGTTGATGAGGTCGGCGTCGACCTCGCTGTCGTCGGGGAAGGGGCCGATGCCGAGCATGCCGTTCTCGCTCTGCAGCCAAACCTCGATCGCCGGATCGACGTAGTTGGCCACCAGCGTCGGCAGGCCGATGCCCAGGTTCACATAGAAGCCGTCGCGCAGTTCCTTGGCCGCGCGCGCCGCCATTTGCTCGTGGGTCCAGGGCATGGTCAGCCTTTCGGGTTCTGCTTGGTGGTGCGCTTCTCGATGCGCTTCTCGGGGTGCGCGTTCAGCACCAGCCGGTGCACGTAGATGCCCGGCAGGTGCACCGCGTCGGGGTCGAAGCTGCCGGTGTCGACGATCTCCTCGACCTCGACCACGCTGGTGCGCGCGGCCATGATCACCGCCGGGTTGAAGTTGCGCGCGGTGCGCCTGAAGATCAGGTTGCCCGAGCGGTCGGCCTTCCAGGCCTTGGCCAGACCGACTTCGGGCACCAGGCTGCGCTCCATCACGTAGGTCTTGCCGTCGAACTCGCGCGTCTCCTTGCCCTCGGCGACGACCGTGCCCACGCCGGTGCGGGTGTAGAAGGCCGGGATGCCGGCACCGCCGGCGCGCAGCTTCTCGGCCAATGTGCCCTGCGGCGTGAACTCCAGCTCCAGTTCGCCGGCGATGTACTGGCGCTCGAACTCCTTGTTCTCGCCGACGTAGCTGGCGATCATCTTGCGGATCTGCCGGGTCTCGAGCAGCCGGCCCAGGCCGAAGCCGTCGACCCCGGCGTTGTTCGAGATCACCGTCAGGTTGCGCACGCCGCTGTCGTGCAGCGCGTCGATCAGCGCTTCGGGGAGGCCGCACAGGCCGAAGCCGCCGACGGCGAGCAGCTGCCCGTCGCGCACCAGCCCGGCCAGCGCCTGGGCCGCGCTGGCGTATACCTTGTTCATCAGTGCTTCGCTTTCTCGCGGTGGTCGGCGCTGCGCGCCGCTGCCCGAAGGTTAGCGCCTAAGCCCGGGCGCCGGCAGCGGGTGAAGCCAATGACCCCTTCCGGCCGCGCCCGCGGCGCGCTGCGCACCGGCGGCCTGATGCAGGCGCGCAGGACGCGCCGGCGCGGGCGTTGCCGGGGGGTCGGCGCACGGCCGCGCCCGGCTTGCAGCCACGCACCTTCGCCGCGCCCGGCTGCCGCCGCGCATCCGAGCTCGGCCGAGATCGAGCGCCGCGACGCGCAGCTCAGGGCGCGACGTCACCGGCGAGCCGCCAGCTGCGGCGCAGCTCGGCCGGCCATTCGCCGCGCTCCATCAGCGCGTCGATCGCGTCGCTCTCGGCGCCGCACTCCAGGTCGTTGGCCGCGAGCCAGGCGTCGTCGAAGTAGCTGTGGCGGTAGCGCTGGCCTTCGTCGCACAGCAGCGTGACCACCGACCCGCCCTGCCCCTGGTTGCACAGGCTCTGGGCGCAGGCCAGCGCGGCGACCAGGTTGGTGCCGGTCGAGCCGCCGACCCGCCGGCCCAGACGCACGCTCAGGCTGTGCATCGCCGCCAGGCTCCAGCGGTCGGGCACCTTGACCATCGCGTCCAGCACCGCCGGCAGGAACGAGGCCTCGACCCGCGGCCTGCCGATGCCCTCGATGCGCGAGCCGCGGTCGAGCACCAGCTTCGGGTCGCCGCTGACGTAGTGGTCGAAGAAGACCGAGATCTCGGCGTCGGCGCCGCACACCCGGGTCGCGTGGCGGCGATAAGCGACGAAGCGGCCGATCGTCGCCAGCGTGCCGCCGGTGCCGGCGCTGGCGACGATCCAGGCCGGGCACGGGTGCGGCTCGCGCTGCAGCTGCAGGTAGATGCTCTCGGCGATGTTGTTGTTCGCGCGCCAGTCGGTCGCGCGCTCGGCCTGGGTGAACTGGTCCATGTAGTGGCCGCCGAGCTCGGCGGCCAGCCGCTGGCTCTCGGCGTAGACCGCGGTCGGGTCGTCGACCAGGTGGCAGCGCCCGCCCTGGAACTCGATCGCCGCGATCTTCTGCGGGCTGGTGCCGCGCGGCATCACCGCGACGAAGGGCAGGCCCAGCAGCCGCGCGAAGTAGGCCTCGCTGATCGCGGTCGAGCCGCTGGACGCCTCGACCACCGCGCCGCCCTCGCGCAGCCAGCCGTTGCACAGCGCGTGCAGGAACAGGCTGCGCGCGAGCCGGTGCTTCAGGCTGCCGGTCGGGTGGCTCGACTCGTCCTTCAGGTACAGGTCGACGCCGGGCATGCCCGGCAGCGGCACCGGGATCAGGTGGGTGTCGCTGCAGCGCTGGAAGTCGGCCTCGATCCGGCGCACCGCCTCGCGCACCCAGGCGCGGCGGCTGTCGAAGCCGGTGGCGGCGGGGCGCTGGGCTGCGGGCGCGGCGTCGCTCATCCGGCCATCCTGCCTGCGTCGCTGCCGGTGGGGGCGATCGGCATCGCCACCAGTCCGGCCGCCGCCTGCTGCACGCCGCACCGCATCGCCATCGCTCGCCTCAGCTCAGCACGCTGCGCAGCCAGTCGGGCATCGGCTCCGCCCGGCCCTGCGCGATGTTCAGCCACACCGTCTTCGCGCCGCCGGTCGCGTACGGCACGCCGGGCTCGTCGGTGCGCTCCAGGGTCACGTAGGTGTCGAAGCTGCTGCGCCCCGGGTTGGCGACGAACTGGCGCGCGAGCACCTCGCCCGGGTAGCGCAGCTGCTGCAGGAAGTTGCAGAACGCGTTGACGATCACGAAGCTCGCGGCGCTCAGCTCGGCCGGGCCGCGCAGCTGGTGCAGCCACGCGAGCCGCACGCACTCCATGTAGCGGAAGTACACGGTGTTGTTGACGTGCCCCATCGCGTCCATGTCGCCCCAGCGGATCGGGATCACCAGCTCGTGCACCAGCTTCTTGTGCTCGGGAATTGCCAGGCGCATGCGGGCTCCTCGGCTACGGCGCGGCGGGCGGGGCGATGTCGAGCGCAGCGGCCACCTGCTGCGCCCACGCGCGCAGCTGTGCCAGCTCGGCCGCGAGCCGCGTCTGCTGCGCCTTCAGCGCGGCCAGCTCGCCGGCGGCGACTGCACCGGCCGCGGCGGCCGGGGCAACCGCGTCGGCGGCGTCGGCCACCGTGCTCGGCGGCGGCTCGCCGCACAGCAGGTGCACCCAACGCTGCTCGCGCGCGCCCGGCGCGCGCGGCAGCCGCGCCACCCGCGGCGGCTCGCGCTCGGCCAGCTCGGCCAGCAGCGCCTCGACCTCGGCGATGTCGGCGAAGCGCTGCAGCCGCTCCGCGTGCTGGCGCAGCTCGGCCGCGGTCTGCGCGCCGCGCAGCAGCAGCGTGGCCAGCAGCGCCGCCGCCGGCGGCGTCAGCGCCAGCACGCGCGGCAGGTTGTGCTCGTAGCGTGCGACCCGGCTGCTGCTGCCCTCGAACACCAGGCTCAGGCTCTTCAGCCCGTCGACCGCGGTCAGCAGCTCGGCCTCGGTTGCCGCGATCACCGGGTCGCGCGCGGTCTTCTGGTTGCAGCCGGCGAGCAGCGCGTTGAGCGACAGCGGGTAGGTGTCGGGCACGGTCGCCTGCTTCTCCACCAGCACGCCGAGCACGCGCGCCTCCAGCGGGGTCAGCGGGCGGATCGCCATCGTTTCGCGGGCGGCCTACAGCGCGTAGCCGTCGTCGACGTTGATCATCGCGCCGTTGACGAAGTGGCTCTCGTTCGCGCACAGCATCAGCAGCGCCGGGTCCAGGTCGCGCGGCTGGCCGACGCGCCGGCGCGGCAGGGTCGCGACCAGCTTGGCGCCGGCCTCGGTCGCCCAGTGGTGGTGGTTGATCTCGGTGTCGATGTAGCCCGGGCACAGCGCGTTGACGTTGATGCCGAAGCGGCCCCACTCCAGCGCCATCGCCCGGGTCATCTGGATCACCGCCGCCTTGCTGATCGCGTACACGCCGATCTGCGACAGCGGCCGCTGGCCGGCGATCGACGCGATGTTGACGATGCGCCCGCCGGTGAAGGTGCCCGGCGCCGCGCCGCGGCTGCGCGCGATCATCCGCTTGCCCACCTCCTGCGCGACGAAGAACGCGCCGCGGGTGTTGGTGTCGAGCACGTAGTCGAAGTCCTCGGGCGTCACGTCGACCAGCCGCTGCGTGGTGCTGACGCCGGAGTTGTTGACCAGGATGTCGATCGTGCCCATCTCGGTCTCGACGTGCGCGACCGCGGCGCGGATACTGGCGAGGTCGGTCACGTCCAGCGCGGTCACGTAGGCACTGCCGCCGGCGGCCTCGATCTCGGCGCGCAGCTCCTTCAGCCGCTCGACGCGGCGCGCCGCCAGCGCCACCGCCGCGCCGGCGCGCGCCAGCGTGCGCGCGAAGTGCGCGCCCAGCCCGCTGGACGCGCCGGTGACCAGCGCCACCCGGCCCGACAGGTCGATCGCGTAGCTCATGCATCGGCTCCTGAACCCACAGCGCGGGCACGATAGCACGCGCGCCGCTGGGCTTCGGCTGGCGCGCGGCCGGCGGCGGCCCGCGCTGCGCAAGACCATCGCCCCGGTGCCGGCAGAAAAAGCACGATCGTTCGATTTGTAGTGCCCGGTCGCTAGAATCGGCCGAACCCGACCGGAGCAGCGACCATGACCCCGCAGCAGATCCTCGAGACCTACGGCCCGCGCGAGGCGATGGATTACGACGTGGTCGTGGTCGGTGCCGGGCCCGGCGGCCTGGCCACCGCGATCCGGCTGAAGCAGCTGAATGCCGACGCGTCGGTGGTGGTGCTGGAGAAGGGCTCGGAGCCGGGCGCGCACATCCTGTCGGGCGCGGTGATGGACCCGCGCGCGCTGACCGAGCTGCTGCCCGACTGGAAGGAGCGCGGCGCGCCGCTGAACCAGCCGGTGACCGGCGACCAGGTGCTGTTCCTGAGTTCGCACGGCGCGATGCGCACCCCCGACTGGCTGGTGCCGGGCTGCTTCCACAACGCCGGCAACTTCGTGGTCGCGCTGGGCACCGTGACCAAGTGGCTGGCCGAGCAGGCGGAAAGCCTGGGCGTGGAGATCTTCCCCGGCTTCGCCGCGGCCGAAGTGCTGTACACCGACGACGGCCGGGTGCGCGGCGTGGCCACCGGCAACTTGGGGCTAGGCAAGGACGGCGCGCCCACCGACAACTTCCAGCTCGGCATGGAGCTGCTGGGCAAGTACACGGTGTTCGCCGAAGGCGCGCGCGGCCATCTGGGCAAGCAGCTGATCGCGCGCTACGCGCTCGACGCCGGACGCGACCCGCAGGCCTACGCGATCGGCGTGAAGGAGCTGTGGGAGGTGCCCGACGCGCTCGCCAGGCCCGGGCTGGTGGTGCACACCGCCGGCTGGCCGATGGACGAGCAGACCTACGGCGGCGGCTTCCTGTACCACCTGGAGGGCAACCGCATCACGCTGGGCTTCGTCACCGGGCTGGACTACCAGAACCCGTGGCTCAGCCCGTTCGAGGAGATGCAGCGCTGGAAGACGCACCCTGCGATCCGCGCGCACATCGAAGGCGGCAAGCGCATCGGCTACGGCGCGCGCGCGATCACCGCCGGCGGGCTGCTGAGCCTGCCCAAGCTGGTGTTCCCGGGCGGCGCGCTGATCGGCTGCGACGCCGGCACGCTGAACGCGTCGCGGATCAAGGGCAGCCACGCGGCGATCAAGACCGGCATGCTGTGCGCCGAGGCGATCGTCGACGCGCTGCGGGCGGGCCGCGCCGGCGACGAGCTCGACGCCTACCCGGCGGCCTTCGAGCGCAGCTGGCTGCACGCCGAGCTGCATGCCAGCCGCAACTTCAAGCAGTGGTTCAAGCAGGGCAACACCATCGGCGCGCTGATGACCGGCATCGAGCACTGGCTGCTGCCCAAGCTCGGCCTGAAGGGCCCGCCGTGGACGATCCACCGCAAGGAGCCCGACCACGTGCGGCTGCACGCGGCCGGCCAGGTGCCGCCGATCCGCTATCCGAAGCCCGACGGCAAGCTGACCTTCGACCGGCTGAGCTCGGTGTTCATCAGCAACACCAACCATGAGGAGAACCAGCCGCCGCACCTGACGCTGAAGGATCCGGCCGTGCCGGTGGCGATCAACCTCGCGCGCTACGCCGGCCCCGAGAGCCGCTACTGCCCGGCCGGCGTGTACGAGTTCGTCGAGCAGGACGGCGGGCCGCGGCTGGTGATCAACGCGCAGAACTGCGTGCACTGCAAGACCTGCGACATCAAGGACCCGACGCAGAACATCGTCTGGGTCGCGCCCGAAGGCGGCGGCGGGCCGAACTACGCGGGCATGTAGCCGCGGCTCGCACGGCGGCGGCGGCACCCGCACGCCGAGCGGCAGCAGCGCGCGGGCGCGGCCCGCAGTGCGGCTACACGTCGACGGTCACGCGGTCGCCGTGGCGCTCCATCAGCTCGCGCCGCGCCGCCGCCTCGCCCTTGCCCATCAGCCGGGTCAGCACCTCGACGCTGGCGGCGATGCCACCGCCGCCGAAGCCCACCGGCAGCAGCCGGCGCGTGTCGGGGTTCAGCGTGGTCTCCCACAGCTGCTCGGCGTTCATCTCGCCCAGCCCCTTGAAGCGGCTGATCGTCCAGCTGCCTTCGCGCACGCCCTCCTTGCGCAGCTTGTCCAGCGCTGCGGCCAGCTCGCCATCGTCGAGCGCGTAGAGCTTGGCCGCAGGCTTCCGGCCGCGCGCCGGCGCGTCGATCCGGTACAGCGGCGGGCGCGCGACGAACACGTGGCCGCGCTCGATCAGCCGCGGGAAGTGGCGCAGGAACAGCGTCAGCAGCAACACCTGGATGTGCGCGCCGTCGACGTCGGCGTCGGACAGGATGCAGACCTTGCCGTAGCGCAGCCCGGAGAAGTCGACCTCGTCGCCGGGCCCGTGCGGGTCGACGCCGATCGCCACCGCGATGTCGTGGATCTCGTTGTTGGCGAAGAGGCGGTCGCGCTCGACTTCCCACGCGTTCAGCACCTTGCCGCGCAGCGGCAGGATCGCCTGCGTCTCCTTGTCGCGGCCCATCTTGGCGCTGCCGCCGGCGGAGTCGCCCTCGACCAGGAAGACCTCGTTCAGCCCCAAGTCGCGGCTCTCGCAGTCGGTGAGCTTGCCCGGCAGCACCGCCACGCCCGAGCCCTTGCGCTTTTCCACCTTCTGGCTGGCGCGCAGCCGCGTCTGCGCCTGGCGGATCACCAGCTCGGCGAGCTTCTTGCCGTACTCGACGTGCTGGTTCAGCCACAGCTCGAAGGCCGGCCGCACGAAGCCCGACACCAGCCGCAGTGCACCGCGCGAGTTCAGCCGCTCCTTGATCTGGCCCTGGAACTGCGGGTCGAGCACCTTCGCGCTGAGCACGAAGCTGGCGCGCGAGAACACGTCCTCGGGCATCAGCTTCACGCCCTTCGGCAGCAGCGCGTGCAACTCGACGAAGCCCTTGATCGCCGCGAACAGCCCGTCCTTCAGCCCCGCCTCGTGGGTGCCGCCGACCAGCGTCGGGATCAGGTTGACGTAGCTCTCGCGCAGCGTCGCGCCGTCGTCGGTGAAGGCCACCACCCAGGCGGCGCCCTCGCCTTCGGCGATGTCCTCGGCCTCCTGCCCGGTCGCGTACTGCGCGCCCTCGAACAGCGGGATCAGCGGCTCGGCCGCCAGATGCTGGCCCAGGTAGTCGGCCAGCCCGCCCTTGAACTGCCAGCTCTGCGTCTCCTTGCTCTTCTCGTAGGTCAGCGTCACGGTCACGCCCGGCAGCAGCACCGCCTTGCTGCGCAGCAGGTGCGCGAGCTCGGCGCGCGGCAGCTCGGCGCTGTCGAAGTACTTCGGGTCGGGCCACACCCGCACGGTGGTGCCGTGGCGGCGCTCGCCCGCGGCGGGCGGGCGCGTGGCCAGCGGCTCGGCCACGTCGCCGCCGGCAAAGGCGATCGTCGCCACCTGGCCGTCGCGCCAGACCGTCACCTCGAGTCGCCGCGCGAGCGCGTTGGTCACGCTCACGCCGACGCCGTGCAACCCGCCGGAGAAGCTGTAGGCGCCGTCCGCGCCTTTGTCGAACTTGCCGCCGGCGTGCAGCCGGGTAAACACGATCTCGACCACCGGCACCTGCTCGTCCGGATGCAGGCCGAACGGGATGCCGCGGCCGTCGTCGTCGACGCTGACCGAGCCGTCGGCGTGCAGGGTCACGTCGATGCGCTTCGCGCTCGCCGCCAGCGCCTCGTCGGCGGCGTTGTCGATCACCTCCTGCACCACGTGCAGCGGGTTGTCGGTGCGGGTGTACATGCCCGGGCGCTGCTTCACGGGCTCCAGGCCCTTGAGCACGCGGATCGAGCCCTCGGCGTAGGTAGCGGGTCGGCTGGCCATCTGAACGATTCTAGGCAGCACCCCGGCGCCCGCCGATGCCGCACTGCCCCGACCAGAGGCGCTGCCGCCGCCGCGCCGGGCGGCGCGGCGCCGTCACCCGGAACGTGCGTAGTGCGGTACGCCGGCAGCCGCGCTCAGCGATAGCGGCTCATCGCCAGCGCCGACGCGTCGATCGCCGGCTTGCGCCCCGCGATCAGGTCGGCGATCAGGCGTCCGGTGCCGGCGGCCATCGTCCAGCCGAGGGTGCCGTGGCCGGTGGCCAGCAGCAGGTCGCGCACCGGCGTCGCGCCGATGATCGGCGTGCCGTCGGGCGTCATCGGCCGCAGGCCGCACCAGAAGGTCGCGCGCGGCACGTCGCCGCCGCCGGGGAACAGGTCGTTGACCACGTGCTCGAGGGTCGCGCGCCGCGCCTCGCGCAGCTTCAGGCTGTAGCCGGCCAGCTCGGCGGTGCCGCCGACGCGGATCGTGTCGCCCAGCCGGGTGACCGCGACCTTGTGGGTCTCGTCCATGATCGTCGACTCCGGCGCGATGTTGGCGTCGACTATCGGCACCGTGATCGAGTAGCCCTTGACCGGATACACCGGAATGTCGACGCCCACCGGCCGCAGCAGCAGCGGCGAGTAGCTGCCGAGTGCGAGCACCACGCGGTCGGCGCGCAGCAGCCCGGTGCTGGTGAACACGCCGGTGATCGCGCCGCCGCCGACCTGCAGCGCCTCGATCCGGGTGTCGAAGCGAAAGCGCGCGCCCAGGCCCTGCGCGAGCCGGGCCAGCGCTTCGGTGAACTTGAAGCAGTCGCCGGTTTCGTCGCCGGGCAGCCGCAGCGCGCCGACGAAGCGGTGCTGGGTGGGCTTGAGCCCCGGCTCGACGCGGCAGAAGCCGTCGCGGTCCAGCACCTCGAAGGGCACGCCGTAGGACTTGAGCACCTCGACGTCGCCGCCGATGCCGTCGAGCTGCTTTTGCGTGCGGAACAGCTGCAGCGTGCCCTGCGCGCGCTCGTCGTAGGCGATGCCGGTGTCCTGGCGCAGCTCCTTCAGGCAGTCGCGGCTGTACTCGGCGATCGGCACCATCCGCCCCTTGTTGCGCGCGTACGCACCGGCGTTGCAGTTGGCGAGCATCGCCATCCCCCAGCGCCACATCGCCGGATCGAGCAGCGGCCAGACCACCAGCGGGCGGTGGTGCATCAGCAGCCACTTGATCGCCTTCAGCGGCACCCCCGGCCCGGCCCACGGCGCCGAGTAGCCGGGCGAGACCTCGCCGGCGTTGGCGAAGCTGGTCTCCAGCGCCGGCCCGGCCTGCCGGTCGACCACTTCGACTTCGTGACCGTCGCGGGCCAGGTAGTAGGCCACCGACGTGCCGACCACGCCGGCTCCCAGCACGAGTACCTTCAAGCTGCGCTCCTGTTCAGATCGCGTCATCGCGCCGGCACGGCGACGGGTCGGCGCGGCTGCGCGCCACCGCGCCGCGCTGCTTCGTCGCGTCGTCACGGCTGCGGCGCGCCCTTCCGGCTCGGGCGCGGCCGCGGTTTGCGCTAGATTGTGCCCATGAGCGCAGTCCCCGGGCCGTCGCCCGCCCCTCTTTCGCTGCAGCGGGTGCTGCTGTGCGGCGCCGCCGTGGTGACGCTGTCGATGGGCATCCGCCACGGCTTCGGCCTGTGGCTGCAGCCGATCACGCTCGAGCGCGGCTGGACGCGCGAGACCTTCGCGTTCGCGATGGCGGTGCAGAACCTGGCCTGGGGCCTGGCCGGGCCGCTGGCCGGCGTGGTCGCGGACCGCTTCGGCGCGATGCGGGTGCTGCTCGCCGGCACCTTGCTGTACGCGGCCGGGCTCGCGCTGATGGCGCTGGCGACCACCGGCACCGGCTTCGTGGCCAGCGCCGGCGTGGTCCTCGGCGTCGCGCAGGCCGGCACCACCTACGCGGTGATCTACGGAATCATCGCGCGCCAGGTCGATCCGGCGCGGCGCTCGTGGGCGATGGGGGTGACCGCAGCGGCTGGCTCCTTCGGCCAGTTCCTGATGGTGCCGGTCGAAGGCGGGCTGATCGCGCAGCTCGGCTGGCAGCCGGCGCTGTTCGTGCTGGGCGCGGCGGCACTGCTGATGCTGCCGCTGGCGCTGCTGCTGCGCGAGCCGCCGACGCCGGCCGCACGCCACGCGCAGCACCAGAGCGTGCGCGCCGCGCTGCACGAGGCCTTCGGCTACCGCAGCTTCCAGCTGCTGACCGCCGGCTACTTCGTCTGCGGCTTCCAGGTGGTGTTCATCGGCGTGCACATGCCCAGCTACCTGCGCGACCACGGGCTGCAGCCGCAGGTGGCGACGGTCGCGCTGATGCTGATCGGCCTGTTCAACGTGTTCGGCACCTACGCCGCCGGCGCGCTCGGCCAGCGGCTGCCCAAGCGCCACATCCTGGCCGCGATCTACCTGCTGCGCTCGCTGGTGATCGTGTGGTTCCTGTGGGCGCCGCTGACGCCGATGAGCGTGTACCTGTTCTCGGCGCTGATGGGTCTGCTGTGGCTGTCGACGGTGCCGCCGACCAACGCGGTGGTCGCGCAGATCTTCGGCGTGCAGTACATGAGCATGCTCAGCGGCTTCGTGTTCCTCAGCCACCAGGTCGGCTCGTTCTTCGGCGTGTGGCTGGGCGGGCTGCTGTACGACCGCACCGGCAGCTACACGGTGGTGTGGTGGATCGCGATCGCGCTCGGCGTGTTCGCGGCGATCGTCAACCTGCCGGTGCGCGAGACCCCGATCACGCGCGCGGCGCTGCAGCCCGCTTGAGCGCGATGCGAGCCACTCGATGAAGCCCGCCCTGCGCCACAACCTGCTGCGCATCGCGCTGTGGTTCGGCGCCGGTGCGGCGCTGGCAGTGGTGGCCTTGTCGTACCTGAACCCGGATCTCGCATTCGACCTGGCCAACCGGCTGTGGGCCTGCTTCTGATGGCGGCGGCTGCGCCGCACGCTGATCCGGTCGCACCGGCGCCGTCGGCCTGGGTCTGCCGCTTCGCCGCGCTGCTGCCGCCCGGTGCGCGGGTGCTGGACCTGGCCTGCGGCAGCGGCCGCCACGTGCGCTGGCTGGCCGCACGCGGCCTGGCCGTCACCGCGGTCGATCGCGACGCCGCGGCGCTCGCGGCGCTGGCCGAGGTCGCCGAGACCAAGGTCGCCGACCTCGAGGCCGCGCCCTGGCCGCTGCCGGGCCGGCGCTTCGACGCGGTGGTCGTGACCAACTACCTGTGGCGGCCGCTGCTGCCGGCGATCCGCGTGGCGCTGGCCGATGGCGGCATGTGGCTGCACGAGACCTTCGCCGACGGCCAGCAGACGATCGGCCGGCCGGCGCGCGCGGACTTCCTGCTGCGCCCGGGCGAGCTGCTGCAGCAGGCGCAGGGGCTGCACGTGCTGGCCTTCGAGGACGGCTTCGAGCCGGGCCCGCCGCCGCGCTACGTGCAGCGCATCGCCGCGCTGCGGCCCGACCCGGCCGCCGGCGCGCACCCGCGCTATCGGCTGCCCGGGGTAGCCGGCGGGCCCGGGTAGGCCGCGGCATAAAATCGCGCGATTCCCGAAGGACCCCCATGACACCGATAGTTGGCAGCATCGTCGCGCTGGTCACGCCGATGCACGAGGACGGCAGCATCGACCACGCCGGGCTGCGCCGGCTGATCGACTGGCACGTCGCCGAAGGCAGCGCCTGCGTCGCGATCGTCGGCACCACCGGCGAGTCGCCCACCGTGTCGATCGAGGAGCACTGCGAGATCGTGCGGGTCGCGGTCGAGCACGCGGCTGGCCGGATCCCGATCATGGCCGGCACCGGCGGCAACGCGACCAGCGAGGCGATCGAGCTGACCCGCTACGCGCAGCAGGTCGGCGCCGACTGCTCGCTGCAGGTGG
>CAZKCJ010000051.1:0-4122 GCA_964550885.1 uncultured Rubrivivax sp.
GCGCCGGCGCAGTGCCGATGCGGTGCTCGGGATGGGCGGCTACGTCTGCTTCCCCGGCGGCATGATGGCCGCGCTGCTCGGCAAGCCGCTGGTGCTGGTCAACGCCGACGCGTCGCTGCTGCTGAGCAACCGCGCGCTGCTGCCGGTGGCCGACGCGGTCGCCTTCGGCTTCGACGGCGCCGACGCGCGCCGCACCAAGCGCGCGCTGGTCACCGGCAACCCGGTGCGCGAGGCGATCGCGCTGCTGCCGGCGCCGGCGCTGCGCTTCGCCGGCCGCAGCGGACCGCTGCAGCTGCTGGTGGTCGGCGGCAGCCTGGGCGCGAAGCTGCTCAACGACACGCTGCCGCTGGCGCTGCAGCGCCTCGACGCGGCGCAGCGGCCGCGGGTCACCCACCAGACCGGCGCCGCCCACCTGGACGCGGTGCGCGCGGCCTACGCGCGCGCCGGGGTCGAAGCCGAGCTCGTGCCCTTCATCGACGACATGGCGGCGCGGCTGGCCGCGTGCGACCTGGTCGTGTGCCGCGCCGGCGCGGTCACCGTCAGCGAGCTGTGCGCGGCCGGGGTCGCCGCGATCCTGGTGCCGCTGATCGTCAGCACCACCGCGCACCAGCGCGACAACGCCGCGTACCTCGCGGGCGAACAGGCGGCGCTGCACCTGCCGCAGGCCGAGCTGTCGCCCGAGCGGCTGGCGCGGCTGCTGCAGTCGCTCGGGCGGCCGCAGCTGCTGGCGATGGCCGAGCGCGCGCGCGCGCTCGCCCGGCCCGACGCCGCGGCGCGGGTGGCCGATGCGGTCGAGCGGCTGGTGCGGCCGCGCGGGGGTTGCGCATGAAGCAGGCGCTGCGGCTGGTCCCCTTCGTCGCGGGCGGGCGCGTGCCGACGAAGGTCGGTGGCGTGCGGGAGGGCTGCGCATGAAGCACGCAGTGCGCCAGATCCACTTCGTCGGCGTTGGCGGCAGCGGCATGAGCGGCATCGCCGAGATCCTGCACAACCTGGGCTTCGTCGTCACCGGCTCGGACCAGGCGGCCAGCGCGGTCACGCGCCGGCTGCGCCGGCTGGGGATCCGCGTGCACATCGGCCACCAGGCCGCGCACATCGCCGGCGCGCAGGCGGTGGTGGTGTCCACCGCGATCCGCGCCGACAACCCGGAGGTGCTGGCCGCGCGCGCCGCGCAGGTGCCGGTGGTGCCGCGGGTGGCGATGCTGACCGAGCTGATGCGGCTGCGCCAAGGGATTGCGATCGCCGGCACGCACGGCAAGACCACGACCACCTCGCTGGTCACCAGCGTGCTCGCCGAAGCCGGCCGCGACCCGACCTTCGTGATCGGCGGGCTGCTGCACAGCGCCGGCGCGAACTCGCGGCTGGGCGCGGGCGAGTTCATCGTGGTCGAGGCCGACGAGAGCGACGCGTCGTTCCTGAACCTGACGCCGGTGCTCGCGGTGGTGACCAACATCGACGCCGACCACATGGACACCTACGGCCACGACCTCGGCCGGCTGCAGGGCGCGTTCGTCGAGTTCCTGCACCGGATGCCGTTCTACGGCGCGGCGATCGTCTGCATCGACGACCCCGGCGTGCGCGCGATCGTGCCGCAGATCGAGCGCCCGGTGGTCGGCTACGGCTTCGCCGCCGGCGCACAGGTGCGCGCGGTCGACGTGCAGGCGCTGCCCGGCGGCCAGATGCGCTTCGGCGTGCAGCGGCGCAACGGCGAGGCGATGCCCGAGCTGGCGGTGACGCTGAACCTGCCGGGCGAGCACAACGTGCGCAACGCGCTCGCCGCGATCGCGGTTGCGGCCGAGCTGGAGCTGCCCGACGACGCGGTGCTGCGCGCGCTGGCCGCGTTCCAGGGCGTGGGCCGGCGCTTCCAGCGCCACGGCGAGCTGCCGCTGCCGCAGGGCGGGCGGATCACGCTGGTCGACGACTACGGCCACCACCCGGCGGAGATGGCGGCGGTGCTCGCCGCCGCGCGCGGCGCCTTCCCCGGGCAGCGGCTGCTGCTGGCCTTCCAGCCGCACCGCTACACCCGCACCCGCGACTGCTTCGAGGACTTCGTGCGGGTGATCGGCCAGGCCGACGCGGTGCTGCTGACCGAGGTCTACGCGGCCGGCGAGGCGCCGATCGTCGCCGCCGACGCGCGCAGCCTGGCGCGCGCGCTGCGGGTGGCGGGCAAGGTCGACCCGATCTTCGTCGAGACCGCGGCGGCGCTGCCCGACGCGATCGTCGAGCACGCGCGCGGCGGCGACGTGGTGATCGTGATGGGCGCCGGCTCGATCGGCGGCGTCGCGCCGCAGCTGGCCGAGCGACTCGGCGCACGGGAGGCCGCATGAACGCACGCAGCCGCGCGCGCGCGCTGGGCAAGGTCGCGGTGCTGATGGGCGGCAGCTCGGCCGAGCGCGAGGTGTCGCTGATGTCGGGCCGCGGCGTGCTCGACGCGCTGCGCGCGCAGGGCGTCGATGCCAGCGCCTTCGACCCGGCGCACACCGACCTGGTGGAGCTGAAGGCCGAGCGCTTCACGCGCGCGTTCATCGCGCTGCACGGCCGCCACGGCGAGGACGGCACGGTGCAGGGCGCGCTCGAGCTGCTGGGCATCCCGTACACCGGCTCGGGCGTGATGGCCAGCGCCGTCGCGATCGACAAGGCGATGACCAAGCGGGTGTGGGTCGCCGAAGGGCTGCCCACGCCGCGCTGGGTGCTGCTGCCGCCGGGCGAGGTGCCGCGCGAGCGGCTGCGTGCGGTGCCCGACGAGCTCGGGCTGCCGCTGATCGTCAAGCCCTCGCGCGAGGGCTCGTCGATCGGCATCACCAAGGTGCTCGGCCATGCGCAGCTGCAGGACGCGGTGCAGCTCGCCGCGCGCTACGACGCCGAGGTGCTGTGCGAGGAGTACATCGCCGGCGTCGAGCTGACCTGCGCGGTGCTGGGCCGCGGCGCCGACGCGCGCGCGCTGCCGGTGATCCGCATCGACGCGCCCGAGGGCAACTACGACTACGAGCACAAGTACTTCTCCGACGACACCGGCTACCGCTGCCCGAGCGGGCTGCCGCCCGCGGTCGAGGCCGAGGTGCAGCGGCTGACGCTGGCCGCGTACCGCAGCCTGGGCTGCCGCGGCTGGGGCCGCGCCGACCTGATGCAGCGCGCGGCCGACGGCCGGCTGTTCCTGCTCGAGCTGAACACCTCGCCCGGCATGACCGGGCACTCGCTGGTGCCGATGGCCGCGCGCGCCGCCGGCATCGGCTACGAAGAGCTGTGCCTGCGGCTGCTCGAGCAGGCGGCGCTCGACACCCCGGCGCCGCGGCCGGACTGACGCGCGATGGCCAACGCGAGCATCGACCCGGGCCTGCTGCCGCTGGACGTGCGGCTGATGAACCGCGTGGCCGGCGTGCTGTACCTGCTGTTCGGCGTCGCGCTGGTGGCCGCCGGCGTGGTCGCGCTCGCGCACTCGCCGTGGCTGCCGGTGCGAGCGATCGAACTCGCCGCCGAGCCGCAGCGCACCAACGTCGCGACCATCCGCGCGAACGCGCTGCCGCGGCTGGCCGGCAACCTGCTGTCGATCGACCTGGAGCGCGCGCGCGCCGCCTTCGAGGCGGTGCCCTGGGTGCGGCGGGCGACGCTGCAGCGGGTGTGGCCCGACCGGCTGGCGGTGCAGCTCGAGGAGCACCGGCCGGCGGCGCTGTGGGTCGACGAGGACGAGCGCGAGCAGCTGGTCAACGACCACGGCGAGGTCTTCGAGGCCAACCTGGGCGACGTCGAGGACGACGAGCTGCCGGTGTTCCGCGGCCCGCCGGGCACGGCCGCGGCGATGCTCGCGCTGTACCGGCGGCTGCTGCCGGTGTTCGACGAATCCGGCCGGCCGCTGCGCGTGCTGCGCCTGTCGGGCCGCGGCTCGTGGCGGGTGGAGCTGGACGGCGGTGCGCGCATCGAGCTGGGCCGCGGCAGCGAGGACGAAGTGGTCGCGCGAAGCGCGCGCTTCGTGCGCACGATCGGCCAGCTGACGCAGCGCTGGCAGCGCGACTACGCATACGCGGACCTGCGCCACGCCGACGGCTACGCGGTGCGGCTGCGCGGGATCACGACCGCTGTCGAGGCGGCGGGCAAGAAGACGAGGCAGTAAAGGGGCGAGCGGCATGG
>CAZKCJ010000051.1:4132-12298 GCA_964550885.1 uncultured Rubrivivax sp.
ACGTCGGCACCGCCAAGGTGATGGCGGTGGTGGCCGAGGTGCAGCCCGGCGGCGAGCTGCGCGTGGCCGGCCTGGGCGTGGCCGACGCGCAGGGCCTGAAGCGCGGCGTGGTCGTCAACATCGACAGCACCGTGGCCAGCATCCAGGAGGCGCTGAAGGAGGCCGAGATGATGGCCGCCTGCAAGATCACTTCCGTCTACACCGGCATCACCGGCAGCCACATCCGCGGCCAGAACTCCACCGGCATGGTGATCGTGCGCGACAACCGCGAGGTCACGCCGGTGGACGTGGCGCGGGTGGTCGAGACCGCGAAGGCGATCAACATCCCCAACGACCAGCGGCTGCTGCTGGTCGAGCCGCAGGAGTTCGTGATCGACGGCCACGAGGTCAAGGAGCCGGTGGGCATGAGCGGCAGCCGCCTGGAGGTCAAGGTGCACATCGTCACCGGCGCCGGCAGCGCGGCCGAGAACATCCTGAAGTGCGTGCGCCGCTGCGGGCTGGAGGTCGAGCGGCTGGTGCTCAACCCCAGCGCCAGCGCCGCAGCGGTGCTGACCGACGACGAGAAGGACCTGGGCGTGGCGGTGGTCGACATCGGCGCCGGCACCACCGACGTGCAGATCTACACCGACGGCAGCGTGCGCCACACCGCGGTGATCCCGATCGCCGGCGACCTGATCACCAGCGACATCGCGATGGCGCTGCGCACCCCGACCAAGGACGCCGAGCTGATCAAGGTCGAGTACGGCGTGGCCAAGCAGCTGCTAGCCGACCCGACCCAGATGATCGAGGTGCCGGGGCTGGGCGACCGCGCGCCGCGCCAGCTCAGCCGCCAGGCGCTGGCCGGGGTGATCGAGCCGCGGGTCGAGGAGATCTTCTCGCTGGTGCAGCAGGTGATCCGCGGCAGCGGCTACGAGGAGCTGCTGTCCAGCGGCATCGTGCTCACCGGCGGCAGCGCGGTGATGCCGGGCATGGTCGAGCTCGGCGAGGACATCTTCCTCAAGCCGGTGCGCAAGGGCGTGTCGCTGTACGCCGGGCCGCTGGCCGACATGGTCGCCAGCCCGCGCGCGGCCACCGCGATGGGGCTGCTGGAGGAGGCGCGCGCGGCGCGCGCGCGCGGCTTGAAGGCGGCGCAGCAGGCGGGGTCGATGAAGACCTTCGTCGGCCGCGCCAAGGACTGGTTCATGGGCAACTTTTAGGAAGGGACCCGGATGAAGAGGCGACGACGACGAAGAGGTCCCGCACCGGCGCAGCGCGCCAACACCGCAAATCGGCAACTGCTTGACTGACCAGGAGGCTTACGAGATGGCCATCGAGATGATCGAACAATTCGACCAGGGAACCCAGATCAAGGTGATCGGGGTCGGCGGCGGCGGCGGCAACGCCGTCGAGCACATGATCGCGCTGGGCGTGCAGGGGGTGCAGTTCGTCTGCGCGAACACCGACGCGCAGGCGCTGAACCGCAGCAACGCGCCGTACCTGGTGCAGCTGGGCAGCAGCGGCCTGGGCGCCGGCAGCAAGCCCGAGGTCGGCCGCGGCGCCGCCGAGGAGGCGGTGGACCGGATCCGCGACGCAATCGCCGGCGCGCACATGCTGTTCATCACCGCCGGCATGGGCGGCGGCACCGGCACCGGCGCGGCGCCGGTGATCGCGCGCGTGGCCAAGGAGATGGGCATCCTGACGGTGGGCGTGGTCACCAAGCCCTTCGACTTCGAGGGCCGCAAGCGCGGTCAGCAGGCGGCCGACGGCGTCGCCGAGCTCGAAGCCAACGTCGACAGCCTGATCGTCGTGCTCAACGAGAAGCTGCTCGAGGTGATGGGCGACGACGTGACCCAGGAGCAGGCCTTCGCGCACGCCAACGACGTGCTCAAGAACGCAGTCGGCGGCATCAGCGACATCATCCACGTGCCCGGGCTGGTCAACGTCGACTTCGAGGACGTGAAGACGGTGATGAGCGAGCCGGGCAAGGCGATGATGGGCACCGCCCAGGCCGGCGGCCCCGACCGCTCGACCAAGGCGGCCGAAGCCGCGGTCGCCTGCCCGCTGCTGGAGGGCATCGACCTGTCGGGCGCGCGCGGCGTGCTGGTGCTGATCGCGGCGAGCAAGCAGACCTTCAAGCTCGCCGAGAGCCGCAGCGCGATGAACACGATCCGCCGCTACGCGTCGGACGAGGCGCACGTGATCTTCGGCACCGCCTACGACGAGAGCCTGGGCGACCAGCTGCGGGTGACGGTGATCGCCACCGGCCTGTCGAGCAGCGCGCGGCGCGCGCAGCCGCCGCTGACCGTGATCCAGCAGCCCGGCGTGCGCACCGGCACCGACAACCTGCCGATCCTGAACCAGCCGCCGCTGGGCGCGCCGCCCGGCGCGGGCCAGGACTACAGCGGCCTGGCCACGCCCAGCGTGTGGCGCACCGGCCGCGCCCACGGCGCCGCGGCCAAGGTCGAGGCGCTGAGCAGCAACGGCATGGACGAGATCGAGATCCCGGCGTTCCTGCGCAAGCAGGCCGATTGAGGCCGCCGCGCTCAAGCGCAACGGGGCCCGGTCGCGGCGCGGCCGGGCCCTTCGTGCGGGTGGGGTGATAGCCTCTCGCTCCCGAGATTGCCCCCCGCGCGCCATAACTCGCCTGCGCGGCGGCCGAGCGAGGGCGCAAAGTGCCAAAGCGTTCCAGCGTCACAGGCAGCGAACTCTTCATCGTCGACAACAGCGACGATGACTGGAAGGCCGCCCGCTACCTGCGTGACTGGTGCCAGCTCTCGAAGTCGATCGACATCGCCACGGGCTACTTCGAGATCGGCGCGCTGCTTGCGCTCGACGGCGAGTGGCAGAAGGTCGACGGCATCCGCATCCTCATGGGCGACGAGGTCAGTCGCCGCACGAAGAAGGCCTTCGATGAAGGCCTGGCCCGGATCACGAAGCGGCTCGACGACAGCATCGAAACCGAGAAACGAAGGAACGACTTCCTCGACGGAGTCGAGGCGATCGTCGATGCGCTCAGGTCGGGAAAGATCCGCTGCCGCGTCTACCGCAAAGACAAGTTCCACGCCAAGGCCTACATCACCCATGCACGGCTCGAGGTGGTCGGCTCGACGGCGCTCGTCGGCTCGTCGAACTTCACCTCTCCCGGCCTGACGCAGAACGTCGAGCTCAACGTTCAGATCACCGGCTCCCCGGTGGCCGTGCTGCAGGAGTGGTACGAGGCGCATTGGGAACAGGCGGAGGACGTGACGCCTGAACTGCTTCGCGTGATCGAGCACCACATTCACGCCTACAGCCCGTTCGAGGTCTACGCCAAGTCGCTGCACGAGTTCTTCAAGGGCCATGAGCTGACAGCCACCGAGTGGGAACGCAATCACTCGGCGATCTACAAGATCCTCGCGCCGTACCAGCGCGAGGGCTATCACGCCTTGCTCAAGCGCGCCGACCGGTACAGCGGCGCCTTTCTCTGCGACGGCGTAGGCCTGGGCAAGACCTACGTCGGCCTGATGCTGATCGAGCGCCTGATCGTGCACGACCGGCTGAAGGTCGCCCTGTTCGTGCCCAAGTCGGGCCGCAAGCCGGTGTGGGAGCGCGCGCTGCGGCAGCGCCTGCCGCATCTGTTCGGCAAGTACAGCCAGCTAGAAATCTTCAACCACACCGACCTGATGCGTGGCGGCCAGATCGCGGAGGACCTGGAGAGTGTCCGCGCCCGCGCCGACGTGATCCTCGTCGACGAGGCACACCACTTCCGCAACACCGGCACCAAGGGCGACGAAAACGACCCGCAGTCGCGCTACTGGAAGCTCTATCAGCTGGCCGAAGGCAAGAAACTCTTCCTGCTGACGGCGACGCCGGTCAACAACCGCCTCAGCGATCTGCAGCACATGATCGAGCTGTTCTCGCGCCGCCAGCCCGACTACTTCCGCGACGCGCCGCTCGGTATCCACTCGCTTCCGGGTCACTTCCGCAAGATGGAGAAGGACCTGGAGAAGCAGCTCGACCGCGCCACCGGCAACGGCGACGAGATGCAGACCGACCTGTTCGAGGCCGACTTCGTGCTGGGCGCTGATGCCCTGTTCCACGCGCTGGTCGTGCAGCGCAGCCGGGCGTATGTCCGCAAGAGCCTCGAAGCAGCGGGCGACGGCGACATCCTGTTCCCGAAACCGCGCGAGCCGAAGGTGCAGCCCTATTCGGTCAAGCAGACCTACGGCAAGCTGCTGCAGATGGTGGAGGACGCCTTCAGCAAGCAGAAGCCGCTGTTCTCGCTGGCCATCTACTTCCCGTACACCTACTACACCGGTCCCGAGGCCGACCTCGATGCGCTGGCCCTCGGGCGACAGAAGCAGGTCGTCTCGCTGATCCGCACGCAGTTCCTCAAGCGCTTCGAAAGCTCGGTGCACGCCTTTCGGGCGTCGTGCTGGCGCCTGCTGATCAAGCTGTTGGCCTGGGTCGAAGTGCACGCCGAGAGCGTGCACGAGAAGCGCCTGCTGGAACGCTGGAAGAACCAGCATGCGTCGCTGATCGACTACGCGCAGACCCATCAGATGGAGTTGTTCGGCGAGCCCGACGATGGTGAAGCCGACGAGGACGTGATACCGGCGGAACTTCTGGAGGCTGTCGAGCGGCTGCCGCGCGACAAGTTCAAGGTCGACGAGATCATCGACGAGACGCTGCTGGACCTCGACCAGATCGCGTCTTTCCTGAAGGAACTCGACAAGTTCAAGCCTTCGCAGGATAAGAAGCTGCAGGCCCTGCTCGGCCTGCTGAAGAAGGACCCGGTGCTGAGCAAGCACAAGGTACTGATCTTCAGCGAGTTCATGGACACCGCGCGCTACCTGAAGCAGCAGCCGGTCCACGAGGGCATCGATGGCGTCGAGGAGATCGACAGTGCCAGCAAGGCCGACCGCGGCGAGGTGATCACGCGCTTCTCGCCCTACTACAACGGTTCGTCCAGTGCCGAGCTGGCCGCCGCGGGCAAGGCCGAGATCCGCATCCTGATCGCCACCGACGTGCTGTCCGAGGGCCTGAACCTGCAAGACGCCACGCGCATCATCAACTACGACCTGCACTGGAACCCGGTGCGCCTGATGCAGCGCATCGGCCGCGTCGACCGCCGCATGGACCCGGAGATCGAAGCCCGCATCGTGGCCGACCACCCCGACCAGAAGAAGCTGCGCGGCGAAACGGCGTACTGGAACTTCCTGCCGCCGGAGGAACTGGACGAACTGCTGCGCCTATTCCGCACCGTGTCGAAGAAGACGCTGCGCATCTCCAAGACCTTCGGCATCGAGGGGCGCAAGCTGCTGACCCCCGAGGACGACTACCAGGCGCTGAAGGAGTTCACCGACGCCTACGAGGGCACGCTGTCGCCGGTGGAGGCGATGCACCTGGAACTGCAGGCGCTGCTGCGCGAGCAGCCCGACCTGGAAGCGCGCTTGAGGGCGCTGCCGGGCCGCGTGTTCAGCGGCAAGCCTCACCCGACCTCCGGCGCGCGCGCCGCGTTCTTCTGCTACGCGCTGCCGGCGCGGCCCGCGGGCGAGACCGAGGCCGACGACCAGTCGGCCTGGACGCTGGACGCGGGCTACGTGCAGTGGTACGTGCTGGACCTGGGCAGCGGCAACATCCTCGAAGAGGCACCGCACATCGTCGAGTTCATCCGCTGCACGCCCGACACGCCGCGCCGCTGCGAGATCGCGCCGCTGACGCTGAAGCAGGCCCGCGAAAAGCTCGAGAAGCACATCAAGAACACCTACCTGAAGAAGGTGCAGGCGCCGCTGGGCGTGGAGCCGGTGCTGCGCGCCTGGATGGAACTGAACTGAACGTCGCGGGAGCGCCATGACCGAGGAACAGCGCCGCAAGCTGCGCGGCATCAAGACCTTTGCGCAGCTGATCGACTTCCTGCGCGACGAGCTCGACTGGCCGATCGACGAAGGGCACGACGAAGACGATCTGACCTTCGATTGGTCCGATGACCTCGGCCTGAAGGACGAGGAGCGGGTCGGCATCAAGACGATCAAGCAGCTGCGCCCGCTGGAGACCGGGCAGCCCTGGGGCATCTTCTTCGTCGAGTTCGAGAAGAAGCAGCTGCCGATCGTCATCCTGCGGCGAATCCTCAACGCGCTGGTGCTGAAGAAGCGCGCCAGCGCCAACAAGGCGCAGCAGGCCGCCTGGCAGCAGCGCGACCTGCTGTTCATCTCGGCCTACGGGCAGGAGCAGGACCGCCAGCTCACCTTCGCGCACTTCAGCGAACCGAGCGGCGAACTCGACGCCGGCAAGGCCACGCTGCGCGTGCTGGGCTGGGACGACGACGACACCAGCCTGAAGCTGGACTACGTGGCCGAGAAGCTCAAGTCGAACCTCACCTGGCCAGCGGACACGGCGGACCTCGCCGCCTGGCGCCGGCGCTGGGCCGAGGCCTTCGAGCTGCGCCACCGGCAGGTGATCGACACCGCCGAAGACCTGGCGCTGCGGCTGGCCGAGCTGGCCAAGCGCATCCGCAACCGCATGCTGCAGGTGCTGCCGCGCGAAAGCGAGAACGGCGACCTGCGCCAGCTGATGAAGGGCTTCAAGGACGCGCTGATCCACGACCTGGACGACGCGCAGTTCGCCGACATGTACGCGCAGACCATCACCTACGGCCTGTTCTCGGCCGCGGTCTCGCGCACCGTGCCCGGCGCCGGCACCGCCGTCGTTCACGACAACGTAGTCGACATGGTGCCGGTGACCAACCCCTTCCTGCGCGAGATGCTGCAGAGCTTTCTCAAGGCCGGCGGGCGGCGCGGCAAGCTGGATTTCGACGAGTTGGGCATCCAGGAGGTGGTGGACCTGCTGAACGACCCGCGCACGAAGATGGACGCGGTGCTGCGCGACTTCGGCAACAAGACGCGCGGCGAAGACCCGGTCATCCACTTCTACGAGGAGTTCCTGAAGGCCTACGACAAGAAGCTCAAGGTGCAGCGCGGCGTGTTCTACACGCCGCAGCCGGTGGTGTCGTACATCGTGCGCAGCGTGCACGAGCTGCTGCAGACCGAGTTCGGCCTGGCCGACGGGCTGGCCGACACGACGACCTGGGGCGAGATGGTGGAGCGGCACCCTGGCCTGAGGCTACCGCTGCTAACCGACGCGCCGGGCGAGACGCGGACGATCTCGCCCGACGAGCCGTTCGTGCTGATCCTCGACCCGGCCACCGGTACGGCCACCTTCCTGGTCGAAGTCATCGACGTCATCTTTCGGACGCTGAAGGCGAAGTGGAAGCTCCAACGTCTGACCGACGCGGAGCAGAGCGCGGCATGGAACGAGTACGTCCCGAAGCACCTGCTGCCACGATTGCACGGCTACGAGTTGATGATGGCGCCGTACGCCATCGCCCACATGAAGATCGGGCTCAAGCTGGCAGAGACCGGCTACGACTTTCGCGCTGAGGAACGTGCTCGCATCTACCTCACGAACGCGCTCGAACCTTGGTCGGGGCAGCTTCCACTTATCGGCTTCCAGGCTTTGGCTCACGAAGCCGCAGCCGTTAACGATGTGAAGCGGCTTAGGCGTTTCACGGTGCTCATCGGGAACCCGCCGTACTCGTTGCTCTCAGCGAACCTTGAGCCGCACCATCGCGCGCTGGTGGAAGACTACAAGTTCATCAACGGAGCACGCATTCAAGAGCGTGCCGCCTTGCAGCTAGAGAAGAACCTCAATGACGACTACGTGAAGTTCTTTCGGCTTGGTCAACTTGCTATAGAGCGTGCGCGGGTTGGCGTCACGGGGCTAATAACCAACCACTCGTACCTGGACAATCCAACGATGCGCGGGTTGCGCTGGGCACTGCTGCACACCGCGTCGCGGATCTGGGTCAATGACCTTCATGGCAATTCGACAAAGAAGGAGCGGGCGCCAGACGGCGCCACCGATGTAAACGTCTTCCAGATCAAGCAGGGTGTGGCTATCTCCTTCACTGTCCGCCTGCTGCACGACGGAAGAGAGTGCGAAGTCAGGTCACACGAACGATGGGGCACGCGTCAGAGCAAGGAAGCGTGGCTCGCCACGAATCACATCGGCAGCCACGATTGGCGGCCGATCAAACCAGCTCCAGAGCTATATCTGTTCGTCAAACAGGACAGCTCGCTCAAGGCGGAGTTTGAGGGCCCCTCGTCGTTTCGTGTGGAACGCAACATTGACAATGACCCCCTCGTAGCT
>CAZKCJ010000052.1:0-3933 GCA_964550885.1 uncultured Rubrivivax sp.
CCGGTGGCTTGAGGTCGGGCGCGCCGCGCGGCTGCCGGCCGCCGTCGCACGCGCCGACAGCACGCCGGGTGGCTTGGGCTTCAGTGCGCCAGCAATCCGCCCAGCCGCTGCCGGATGATCGCCTCGGCCTGCGCGATGATGCGGTCGATCAGCTCGCGGCAGGTGGGCACGTCGCGGATCAGCCCGGCGACCATGCCGCAGGACCAGGCGCCGGCGTCCATCGCGCCGTCCTTCATGATCTTCGGGTACACGCCGGCGACCTGCGCGACGATGTCCTGGAACTTCAGGTCGGCGCCGAGCTCGCGCTCCTTCTCGAGCAGCCGGTCGACCGCGGCGTTGCGCATCACCCGCTCGGTGTTGCGCAGCGGGCGCATCACCAGCCGGGTGTCGAGCTCGCTGGCGGCGACGATCGCCTGCTTGACGTTGGCGTGCACCGGCGCCTCCTGCGTGGCGATGAAGCGCGTGCCAATGTTGATGCCGTCGGCGCCCAGCTCCAGCGCCGCAACCAGCGAGCGGCCGTCGGCCATGCCGCCCGACGCGACGAAGGGGATCTTCAGCTCCTCGGCCGCACGCGGCAGCAGGATGAAGTTGGGCACGTCGTCCTCGCCCGGGTGGCCGCCGCACTCGAAGCCGTCGACGCTGATCGCGTCGCAGCCGATCGCCTCGGCCTTCAGGCTGTGGCGCACCGAGGTGCACTTGTGGATCACCTTGATGCCGTGCTCCTTCAGCAGCGGCAACCACTGCTGCGGGTTGTTGCCGGCGGTCTCGACGATCTTCACGCCGCCTTCGATGATCGCGCGGATGTAGCCCGGGTAGTCGGGCGCGTTGACGATTGGCAGGAAGGTCAGGTTCACGCCGAAGGGCTGGTCGGTCAGCTCGCGGCAGCGGCGGATCTCGTTCGCCAGCGCGGCCGCGTTCGGCTGGGTCAGCCCGGTGATGATGCCCAGGCCGCCGGCGTTGGACACCGCCGCTGCCAGCTCGGCGAAGCCGACGTAGTGCATGCCGCCCTGGATGATCGGGTGGCGGATGCCGAACAGCTCGGTGATGCGGGTCTTCATCGGGTGCGCGCTCCGGTCGCGTGAAGGTTGGGGGTGGATGGCAGGCCGAAGGGTAGCGCGGTCGCGGCCGGTGCCGGGCGGACGCCGCGGCCCATGCGGCCGAGTGCTGCGTTCCGGCGGCAGACTGCTGCGCGCCAGCGCGGCCCGGCGGCGTCGGCCGCGCGTTCAGACCTCGCCGCCGAAGCGCTCGGCCAGGTTGGCGAGGTAGCGCTCGATCAGGCGCTCGTTCTCGGCGACGACCAGCGGCGCCACCAGCGCGCGCGTGATCGCCGGTGCCGGCACGTCGAGCTCGCCGGCCAGCTCCAGCCGCAGGTGCGTGCCCTGTGGCCGCGGCTCGATCACCCAGCAGCCGCCGACGCGCGCGTTGCCTTCCCCGGCCACCGGCTCCCAGCGCACGCTGCGGCGCTGGCGATCGCAGTGGTACCGGCTGGCGTAGACGGTCTGCAGGTGCACGTGCTCGGTGCCCAGCTTGGCCAGCTCCCAGCGGTAGCGGTTGCCGCCCAGGTCCACCAGCCGCTCCAGGCCGGGGAAGTGGCTGGCCGACAGCGGCACGTCGGCCAGCACCGCGTACACCGCGTCGGCGTCGGCGCGCACGTCCATCTCGTAGGCGAGGTCGAAGGGCACGTGCACGGTCATCGGCAGTCCTGCGTCGGGTTGGCGTCGGCTCGGCCAAGAGCGGGCCGGCGGGTGTCGCAGTCCGGCGCGAAGGCCCGGCGCTCAGCGCGCGGCCGCCGCGTCGACGAAACCGTCGATGCGCTCGAGCAGATAGGCATGGAACGGGTTGCTGCGCAGTCGCGTCAGCGCCCAGCCGGGAATCGCCAGCACGCCGTTCTCGCCGCGCACGTCGAGCCGGCCGAGCTGCACGTGCCCGGCGGGCTCGGCGTCGATGCCGTACAGCGGGTCGTCGGGCGGGAAGGGCAGCGCCACGTGCGACAGCGAGAACACCGCGCGCGGCCAGGCGAGTTCCAGCGGCCGGTCCGCGAACTGCGTGCCGCCGGCGGCCGCGCGCCGCTCGCCCACCTGCTGCGTCTGCGGCGTGAGGTTGCCGATCACGGTCAACCCGTAGGCCCGGTCGCTGCGGGCCAGCAGCCGCACGGTCAGCGCGCCCGGGTCGCCGACCAGCAGCGAGCGCATCGCCGAGTGGCGGTTCACGTCGAACAGCACCAGCTCGTATCCGCCCGGCGCGAGCCGGTCCAGCAGCAGGTCGGGCACCGCGCCGGCGTCGACCGTGGAATCGACGGTCGACAGGAACACCAGCGTCGGCGGAAAGCCGCGGATGCGGCCGCCGGCATCGCCTGCGAGCCGCTCGAGGTCGGTGACCACGCCGCGGGTCAGCCGGTGCGTCTGGCCCGACGCATTGAAGCTGAAGGAGTTGTACTTGTAGGGGTCGAACTCCTTGACGATCTGCTGCCAGGCGGCGCGCTCGAAGCCCGGCACCGACGACAGCCCGGTGCGCAGCTGGCCGATCGCCGCCGCCGGCGTGATCGCGATCGCCGGCGAGATCAGCACCAGCCCGGCCGGCAGCGGCTGCTTGGCGCCGCGCAGCGCGGCGATGGTGTAGTCCACCGCCAGCGCGGCGCCGTTGGAGTAGCCGATCATCAGCAGCGGCCGCCCGCTCGGCGCCTGGCGCTGCAGGTCGCGCATCGCCAGGCGCACCGCCGCGCGCATGTCCTCGACGCGGAACTGCAGCAGCCCCGACGGCGCGGTGCCGTGCCCAGGCAGGCGCAGGCCGAAGACCTCGAAGCCGCGCGCCGCCAGGTGCTCGCCGACCGAGCGCAGGCTGTACGGCGAATCGGTCAGCCCGTGCAGCAGCAGCACGCTGCCGCGCGGCGCGGCGCCGCCGGCCGGCGCCAGGCGGAAGCTGCGGTTCCAGTTGGTCGGCCAGGTCTCGGGGTCGCTGCGGCTGGCGTGGCGATAGCGGTTGAAGCGGTCCGCCTGCGCGTCCGCCGGCAGGTACACCTGCTGGTCGAGCGCGGCAAACAGCCGCTCCTCGAGCGCGAGGTAGTCGTCCAGCGTCTTCACCTGCGGGGCCTGATCGGCGCTGAAGTCGGGCAGCGCCTGCAGGTGCCAGCGCTCGGGCGCCGGCCCCTGGCGCACGAAGTACAGGTAGCCGGCGGCGGCCACCAGCACCAGCCCGAACAGGGCCGAGGCCAACGCGAACAGCAGCCAGCGGATGAGCGTGCGGAACATCAGGGGTGGGTGGCGGCGTGGGTCGATCGGGCCACCGATCCGCGGCACCGCGCGGCGCCCGCGCCGGCGCCGCAGGTCGGCGTCGCGGCCATGCTCAACGGATCAGGACGCGCAGCAGCCGGTCGATGCCGCGGCCGTAGGGCGGCACCAGCAGCTTCGCGCTGGACCAGCGCGCCTGGCGGAAGACCGGCCGCAGCTTGGAGAACGTCTCGAAGCCTTCGCGGCCGTGGTAGTGGCCCATGCCCGATTCGCCGACGCCGCCGAAGGGCAGGTCGTGCTGGCCGACGTGCAGCAGCGCGTCGTTGACCGACACGCCGCCCGACATCACGTGCGTCAACAGCCGCTCGACCGTGGCGTCGTTGCGGCTGAACGGGTACAGCGCCAGCGGTCGCGGCCCGGCGTTGATGCGCGCGATCACCGCGTCCAGGTCGTCGTAGGGTAGCAGCGGCAGGATCGGGCCGAAGATCTCGCGCTGCATCAGCTGCGAGTCGTCGGGCGGGTTCAGCACCAGGTGCGGCGCGATCTTGCGGCTGGCGGGGTCGTGCGCCGGCCCGGGCGTCAGCTGCACCACGGTGGCGCCGCGCGCGCGCGCGTCGTCGAGCGCGGCGAGCAGCCGCCGGAACGAGCGCTCGTCGATCACCGAGCTGTAGTCGGGCGAGGCCAGCGACGGGTAGCGCTGCGGCAC
>CAZKCJ010000052.1:3943-11733 GCA_964550885.1 uncultured Rubrivivax sp.
GCACGATCGCCCGCGCCGCGGCGACGAAGGCGTCGACCTGTGCGCGCGGCAGGTACGCGTGGTCGACGCTGGTGCAGATCTGGCCGGCGTTCAGGTACTTCACGTACAGGATGCGCTCGGCCGCGGTGCGCACCGGGAAGTCGGCGCAGACCACCGCCGGCGCCTTGCCGCCGAGCTCGAGCGTGACCGGGCACAGGTTCTGGGCCGCCGCGGCCATCACCAGCCGACCAGTCTGGCCCGAGCCAGTGAACAGCAGGTGGTCGAAGCGCAGCTTGCTGAACTCGACGCCGACGCCGCCGGTCTCGTCGAAGAACTGCAGCTTGTCCGCCGGCAGGTACGCCGGCATCTTGTCGATCAGCAGCCGCGCGAGCTGGCGCGAGTTCTCGCTGAGCTTGACCAGCGCGCGGTTGCCGGCGGCGAAGATCGCCGCCAGCGGCACCATCGTCAGGTTGACCGGGAAGTTCCACGGCACGATCACCCCGACCACGCCCAGCGGCTGCGGCACCACGCGGTTGCTGGCCAGGCCGAACAGCATCCGGTCGACCGCACGCTTTTGCGGCCGCATCCAGCGGTGCAGGTGCTTGAGCGCGTCGTCGATTGCGCTGAGCGCCGGCACGATCTCGGCGATCAGCGTCTCGTGACGCGAGCGGTGGCCGTAGTCGGCGCTGATCGCGCTGCAGATCGCGTCGCGCTGTTCGAGCACGAAGCGGCGCAGCGCCTGCAGGTCGGCGCGGCGCTCGGCTTCGCTGGGCACCGGGTGCTGCAGGTAGGCGCTGCGCTGCCGCGCCAGGGCCTCGGCCAGCATCTCGCGGGTTGCGTTCATCTCCATCGTGCAGCCCTCGCAGTGGGGGTCAGCCGCCGGCGCGCGCCGGCGGCAACGCGCGGTGCAGGCCGGGCCGGCGCCAAGGATAGCGTGCGGCCGCCGCGCCCCGCCTGCCGCCGCTGGCTGCCGCAGTTGCGGCAGGGGCCGCTGCAGCGGCCGCCGACGGCCTGGGGGCGGTGGGCGATCGCGGCTCGGCCGGCGTCGCTCGGGGCGGCGCCGCAACCGCCAGGGGCGCTGCCGCCAGGGCGGCTGCCGGCATGGGCGCTACCGGCAAGGTCGCAGCCGGCAAGGGCGCAGCCGGCGGGGGCACAACCGGCGGGGACACAACCGGCGGGGACACAACCGGCAGGGACGCAACCGGCCGAGACGCGGACGGCAGGGGCGCGGACGGCAGGGGCGCGGACGGCAGGGGCGCGGATGGCAGGGGCGTTGACCGTAGGGCGATCGTGGCCGGCGCGTCGTCGGCCTGCTCGGTGGAGCCCAGCCAGTGCAGCGCCGCGCCGGCGAGCCCGCGGGCGAGCGCCTGCTCGACCAGCTGCGCGCAGCCGGGCGCGTCCAGGTGCTGGACCAGCCGCTCCCAGCGGCGCTGGACCAGCCGGTCGCGCCACAGCTCGGCCAGGCGCGCGCGCTCGTCGTCGGCGCTGTCGCTGCGGCCGATCGTCGTGCGGCGCGCGGCCAGCCAGCGTGCGAGCAGCGCGTGCTGGAACGCGTGGAACGCATGGCGCGCGTCGCCCGACGGCAGCCAGTCGGCGAGCGCGGCGCAGCGCCGCGGGTGCCCGAGGCGGGTCAGCTGCAGGCTCAACAGCAGTTGCAGCGCCTGCGCCGGGTTCGCCAGCGGCAGCCGCGGCGACGGCAGCAGCAGCAGCGGCAGGGACGCGGCGCGGCCGTGCGGCAGCGGCGTCGCGAAGGCCGCCAGCACCGCGGCGCGCGTCCACTGGCGCGCGTCCAGGCCGGCGACCGCGACCGGCCCGCCGGCGTCGATGCGCCCGGCGATCGCCTGCATCTCGGCCACGCTGCGCAGCGCCAGCGCTTCGGCCGCGCGCCGGCTGACCATCGCCAGGTTGCCGACGGTCCAGCCGCGCCGCGGATCGAGAGCGACGATCGTCGCGTCGCGGTCCGAGCCCTGGTCGTCGGTCAGCCGCTCGCCGGTGACCGGACAGGAGGCCACGTCGATCCGCCGCAGCAGCGCCGGCTGCAGCAGCAGCGGGTCCAGCTCGACCCCGCGCTGCCAGGCCTGCAGCCGCAGCCGCAGCCAGGCGCGCAGCCAGCGCCCGGGGTGCGTGGGCGCAGCTTCGGCGCCGGCGCAGGTGGCCTCCCAGGCCGTGCGGACCGGGTGGCCGGGGGGCAGCACGTCGAGCGGCGGCCTGCAGCCGTGGCGCGCGTAGGCGCGGCCGAGCGCTGCGGCGGCGCGGGCGCTGGCCGCGCCGGGTGCGAGCGTGGACGTGGGCGTGGGCGCGGGCGCGGGCGTGGGCGTGGGCGTGGGCGTGGGCGCGGCGGCGCTGGCGATCGAGGTGGCCGTGGCGGCGGCTGGGCGGGTGGTCATCGGCGGGCTCCCGGTTCGGGCCGGGCACCACGCCCGGCGACGCCGACAGTGTGGGCGCCGAGTAGCTCAGGCAGCGAGCCACCCCGCGCGGCTGCCCGGGCGGCCGTTCGCGACTTGCCTGTTGGCGGCGTGCCGACCGGCGGCTGGCCGGCCGGCGGGCGGCCGCAGCTTCGCCGCGGAGCAGTGGCGGACCTGCCGCAGACAGGGGTGGGGCCGCCGCGGATCAGCCGCCGGCCGGCAATCGGGCAGCGGCTGGGCAGTCGCTTCACCGCCGCAGCTCGGTCGCGGCGCAGTCGCAGACCTGCCGTAGCGCAGCAACCGGTCGACGGCACGCCTGGCGTAACGCAGCCGCAGGGAAGCCGTGCGCAATCCCTGGGGAAACCGCGGTCCGAGCGCAGCGCCACCGTGGCGACGTCGCCGCCCTGCCGCCGGCAGCCGCTTGTCGGCCGTTGCCGCAGGCCGGCCGCTGCCGGCCGCAGACCGGTCGCGAATCGCTCGCGGATCGGGGGTGGTCGGGGTCGCAGACCGGCCCGAGCCGGCCAGCCGCGGCTCAGCCGGCGGCGGTCTGCAGCTCGCGCGCGCGGCGCGGGTAGTCGACCACGTCGGCCAGCGTCGGCACCGCGAGCGGCCGGCGGCGGGCGGCGGCAATCTGGCGCTGGACCTCGTCGAGTTCGGTCAGCAGCCGCATCACCCGGCCGGGGTTGCGTTCGCCGGCGGCGCTCAGTGCGTCGAGTTCGGCGTTCAGCCGCGCGCACTTGCCTTGGAGTTCGTACAGGGTCATCGCTTCGGGTCCGGGCCCCATGCGGCGCGCGTCGGGTGCAGCGCCGGGGTTCAGCGGCTAGTGTGCCGGCGGCCAGCCGCGACCGCCACCCTGCGAATGAGGGGTTCCGCGCCGGTGGCGCGTGAAAATGGTCCGGATGCGGTCGTCGCCGCGGGCGACGGCGGGGCCCGCGCGAATCGGGGCATCATTGGCGGATGGACCAACTGATCGATGCTGCCGACGTGCTGATCGTCGGCGCCGGCCCCGCCGGCCTGGCCCTGGCCGCCGCGCTGGGCGACGCCGGGCTGCGGGTGCAGCTGCTGGAGCAGGCAGCGCGCGCCAGCCTGGACGAGCCGGCCGAGGACGGCCGCGAGATCGCGGTCACGCACCGCGCGCGCCGGGTGATGGACGCGCTCGGCCTGTGGCCGCAGCTGCCGCCCGACGAGATCGCGCCACTGCGCCAGGCGCGGGTGATCGACGGCAACCGCACGCGCGCGCTGCAGTTCGAGCCCGACGCTGGCGACGAGGCGCTGGGCTGGCTGGTGCCCAACCACCTGATCCGCAAGGCTGCGCTGGCCGCGGCACTGGCGCGCGACGGCGTGCGGCTGGCCGGCGACGCCCGCGTCACCGCGCTGCAGCTGGGCACCGATGCGGCGACCGTGACCCTGGCCGACGGCCGCCGCTGCAGCGCGCCGCTGGTGGTGGCGGCCGACAGCCGGCAGTCGAACACCCGCCGGCTGGCCGGCATCGGCGCGTCGATGCACGACTTCGGCCGCACCGTGGTCGTCGGCCGGGTCGCGCACGAGCGCGACCACGGCGGTATCGCCTGGGAGTGCTTCCGCTACGGCAACACGCTGGCGCTGCTGCCGATGAACGGCAACCGCACCTCGGCGGTGGTCACGGTCGCCAGCGACCGCGCGGCCGAGTGGATGGCGCTGACCGACGCCGAGTTCGCCGCGCGCATCGAGGCGCAGACCGACGGCCGGCTGGGCGCGGTGCGCGCCGCCGGAGCGCGCCACCTGTACCCGCTGCTGGGCGTGTACGCGCACCACTTCGCCGCGCCGCGCTTCGCGCTGATCGGCGACGCGGCGGTGGGCATGCACCCGGTCACCGCGCACGGCTGGAACTTCGGGCTGTACGGCGTCGAGGTGCTGGCGCGCGAGCTGGGCGCGGCGCGCAGCGCTAGCCGCGATCCGGGCGCGCCCGAGGCGCTGGCGCGCTTCGAGGCCGAGCACCGGCGCACGACCCTGCCGGTGTACCTGGCGACCAACTCGCTGGTCACGCTGTTCACCGACGAGCGCGCGCTGCCCAAGCTCGCGCGCCGCGCGGTGCTCGACATCGCCGAGCGCGTGCCGCCGGTCAGCCGGGTGGTCAAGGCGCTGATGAAGCGCCAGTTGACCGGCAGCAGCGGCGGCTTCGCGTTGCCGTCGCTGCCGTCGCTGCCGTCGCTGCGCGCATTGCCGCCGCTGCCGCCGCCGCCCTGGCGCTGAAGCCCGCGTCACGAGCGGGCACGCCAGCGTCGAGGCCGTGTCCTGCGCGCTGCCGCCGTTGGTCAGGCAGTGCGCGGGCCTGCCGCGGGTCAGGCGGTACCGCGTGGCTGCCGGACTCGCGCGCAGCCGCCGCGGAGCACGCACACCGGCTTGCGTCAGCGGCCGCGCACGGCCAGGATCGCGGCCGGGTCGTCGCTGATGATCCCCTGCACGTCGGCGCGCCACAGCGCCTGCGCCTGCGCCGGGTCGTTGACCGTCCACACGTGGGTGCAGCCGCCGCGGCGGCGCAGCGCGCGCGCGAAGGCCGCGACTGGCAGCGGCAGCCCGTGCCAGCGCGGCGGGATGCACAGCGCCCGGTACGGCAGCGGACCGGGGTCGCGGCCCAGCAAGGCGAATGGCAGCAGCGCCGCCACCTCGCGCTGGCAGGCGCCGAGCGCGAAGCCGGCGTCGCGCAGCGGCGCGGTGCTCGCCCGGTCGAAGCCGGCGACGATCACCCGGCGCTGCAGCGCGTGCCGGCGCACCGCGGCCAGCAGCGCCGGCGCGGCGGCCGCGGTCTTCAGCTCGATGATCAGCGGCAGCGTCGACGGCAACGCCTCGACCAGCTGATCGAAGCGCGGGATCACCACGCCGCGCCCGCGCCACGGGTGGCTGCGGCCGCCGTCGCGGCTGAAGCCGGCGCCGGCGTCCAGCCGCTGCAGCGCTTGCGCGGTGTGCGCCGCGACCGCGCCGGCACCGTCGGTGGTGCGCTCGAGGCTCGGGTCGTGGATCACCATCAGCACGCCGTCGCTGGACAGGTGCAGGTCCAGCTCGACCGCGTCGGCGCCCAGCGCCACCGCCTGCGCGAACGACGGCAGCGTGTTCTCCGGCGCGTGCGCGCGGTTGCCGCGGTGGCCGACGACCGGGCGCGCCTGCGGGTCGAGCAGGATCATCGCGCGCGCCCGGCCAGCGGCGACCAGCGCCCGCAGCGCCGGTGCCGGGCGCGGCGATCGCGGGCGCCGGCTGGTCGCTGCGGCGCGCGCCCGACGGGCCGGCAATCACCTGCGGGTCGAGCGCGTGGTGCGCGCGGTGCTGCGCGCTGCGACCTGCGCCCACGCAGCCGGCGCGAGCGCCGCGATCCGGTGGGCGTTGCGCGCCGCCGTGGCGCGCGCCCGCCGCGCCGGCGCACGGCTACTGCGCGGTCCAGCCGCCGTCCACCGGCAGCGCGACGCCGGTGATGCCGGCGGCCGCCGGCCCGCACAGGAACACCGCGACGTCGCCGATGCGCGCCGGCGGCAGCAGGGTCTGGTTCGGCTGCTTCTCGCGCAGCAGGTCGCGTACCCCCGCGGCGCGGTCGCCGCCCAGCGCCGCGGCGCGCGCGTCGATCTGCGGCTGGATCAGCGGCGTGTCGGTCCAGCCCGGGCAGATGCAGTTGACGGTGATGCCGTCGGTCGCGGTCTCGAGCGCGACGCCCTTGGACAGCCCGACCAGCCCGTGCTTGGCCGCCAGGTACGCGGCCTTGTTGACGGAGGCGACCAGCCCGTGCACCGACGCGATGTTGACGATGCGGCCGAAGCCGCGCGCGCGCATCCCCGGCACCGCCGCCTTCATCGTGTGGAAGCAGGCCGACAGGTTGACCGCGAGGATCGCGTCCCAGCGCTCGTCGGGGAAACTCTCGATCGGCGCGGTGTGCTGGATGCCGGCGTTGTTGACCAGCAGCTCGGGGAAGGCCAGCACCTGCGTCGCCGCCGCGACCAGGCCGGCGGCGGCGTCGGCGCGCGCGAGGTCGGCGCGCAGGTACGCGCTGCGCACGCGGTGTGCGGCGGCCAGCTCGGCGGCAACCGCGCGGCCGCGCTCGTCAGGGTCGATGCCGTGCAGCACCACGTCGGCGCCGGCCGCGGCCAGCGCCTGCGCGATCGCCAGGCCGATGCCCTGGGTGGAGCCGGTGACCAGCGCGGTGCGCCGCTGCAAGCTGCTCATCGTTGAAGCCTTCGCCGGTTCGGGTTCAGGTGGACTGCAGCCATTGTCGCAGCGTCGTCTTCAGCACCTTGCCGTAGTTGTTCTTGGGCAGCGCGGCGACGAAGCGGTAGGCCTTCGGTCGCTTGAAGCGCGCGATCTGCTGCAGGCACCAGGCGTCGAGCGCGGCGGCGTCGACGCCGGCGGCGGCGACGACGAAGGCGACCACGAGCTCGCCCCACTCGGCGTCGGCCGCGCCGACGACCGCCGCCTCGCGCACCCCCGGGTGGCGCAGCAGCACCTCCTCGACCTCACGCGGGTAGATGTTCGAGCCGCCGCTGATGATCAGGTCCTTCGAGCGGTCGAGCAGCGTCAGGAAGCCGTCGGCGTCGAGCGCGCCGAGGTCGCCGGTCCACAGCCAGCCGTCGCGCAGCGTGCGCGCGCTGGCCTCGGGGTCACGCCAGTAGCCGGCCATCACCGTGTCGCCGCGCACCAGCACCTCGCCGGTCTGCCCCGCGGGCAGGCTCGCGCCCTGGGCGTCGGCCACGCGCAGCTCGACGCAGGCGAACGCGGTGCCCACCGACGCGAGCCGCGCGGCGTGGCGCGGGTGGCCGCGGTCCAGCAGGTGCGCGCGCGCCAGCGCGCTGATCGTCATCGGCGACTCGCCCTGGCCGTAGATCTGCACGAAGCGCGGCCCCATCACCGCCAGCGCGCGCTCGATGTCGGCCGCGTACATCGGCCCGCCGCCGTAGACGATGGTCTTGAAGCCGCTGCAGTCGGCGCCGCCGGCCGCGACCTGGTCGACCAGCCGCCGCACCATCGTCGGCGCGGCGAACAGGCACAGCCGCCCCGGCGCGGCGGCGAGCGCGACCAGCTCGGCCGGGTCGAAGCCGCGCGAGGCCGGCACCAGGTGCCGCGCCGCGCGCATCAGGAACGCGAACTGGTACAGCCCGGCGCCGTGCGACATCGGCGCCGCGTAGACGATCGCGTCGTCGGCCTCGATCGCGTCGACGTCGACGTGGTAGGCCATCGACATCGCCAGCAGGTTGCGCTGGGTGAGCATCACGCCCTTGGGCTGGCCGGTGGTACCCGAGGTGTAGAACAGCCACGCCAGGTCGTCGCCGGCACGCGGCTGCACGTCGATCGGCGCGTGCGCCAGCGCCTGCGTGTAGGCCGGGGTGGCAGGGCTGAGCAGCGTGCGCAGCGCCGGCGCCGCGGCCAGCGCCGGGCGCAGCGCGTCGA
>CAZKCJ010000052.1:11743-12275 GCA_964550885.1 uncultured Rubrivivax sp.
GGCGTGGTCGACGATGTAGGCGACTTCGCGCGGGTGCAGCTTCGCGTTGATCGGCACCACCGCGAGTCCGGCCCACAGCGCGGCCTGCAGCAGCTCCAGGTACGCCGGCTGGTTGGGCATGCAGATCGCGACGCGCGCGCCCGCCTCGAGCCGCAGTTCGCCGCGCAGCCACCCGGCCAGCGCCGCGCAGCGCGCGCCCAGCGCGGCGTAGCTCAGCAGCGGCTGCGCGCCGTGCAGCAGCGCGCAGCGCTCGGGGTACAGGCGCGCGGCGCGCGCCAGCAGCAGGGCGAGGTTCATCGGCGGGCCTTCGGGTCGCGGCGGCCGCGCGGGGCGCGCGGCTCGGCCCCTATCATGCCGGCCCGATGCGCACCTGCACCCGCCGCGCCGCGATCGCCCTGGCCGGGCTGCTGGCCGTCGGCGTCGCCTGGCTCGCCTGGCGGCCGCCGGAGCTGCTCCGCGTGGCCGCCGGCTACAGCGCCAAGATCGTCTGCTCGAACGTCTTCCTCGCCGGCCGCGACCCGGCGCAGGTGCT